>JAJHPN010000392.1 GCA_020890855.1 Candidatus Contendibacter sp.
AAAGCCCGCTTGACCATCTCATAGGCTTCCTGCGAATCGGCCGGCTCCAAAATGGGCATGTGGCCGAACCGGCCCCAGTAACGGGAATCCTGCTCGTTCTGCGAGGACGACAAGCCCACATCATCGGCCACTACGATGACCAGCCCGCCGACCACTCCGGCCAGCGCCTGAGTCATGAACGCATCGGAGGCGACGTTCATCCCAACATGCTTCATGGCCGCCAGTGCGCGCGAACCGGCTAATGACGCACCGATGGCGACTTCGACCGCGACTTTTTCATTCACTGACCACTCGGAATAAATGTCAGGATAGTGCGCGATAGTTTCCAGAATTTCGGTGGCGGGGGTGCCGGGATAGGCGGCGGCGACCCGAACCCCGGCTTCCCAGGCGGCGCGGGCGACGGCTTCATTGCCGGACAGGAGATGGCGGCTTTCGGCCAAGGCGTGAACCACGGCATTCATGGATGGTGCGGACCTCGTGGATGCAGAGAGGCGGCAGGCCGGACAGTGATGCCCACCGCTGAACGGGATGGCAACAGTGTAGTGGAGATTTCGCTAGTCGAGGATTTTCCAGGCGCTGCGGGACTTCGACCCTCTATCCGCATTTCGCCTAGGCGATTAACGCTTTATTATTACCCATCTGGCGTAATTCTTCGATGATACGCTTACAGTCCCCGGTCGCATTTTCGACCACCGCTAACCCAATTCGGGCACATCACAGCGATGGCGGCCCAGTATCCAAGTATCAAGCGGTGGGCGATCCGGTGGTGTCGGTCGATACCAAAAAGTAAGGAACTGATCGGGGACTTCAAAAACGGCGGGCGCGAGTGGCAACCGCAACTCCGCAGGCAGTGCGCGTCTACGACTTCAGATGTCCCTGTCACATTACCCAGAACTGGCGCGGTCGCCCCTTGGTAAGCCGCGAGGTTGTCTGCAACCTGATCGGCAACGCCACCGCCGCCAAGAGGCTTCATATCCGTGAGTACCCGGCCGGGATCAAGGTCTCCGACTCCCTGAAGGGATATTGTTCAAGTTATTTCTGCTAGGTTTCTCAGGCAGTGTCCGTCGGTCATGCAGGACTATGGGGCTTGCATGACGTTGAATCACACTGACCGATTCTCATAAAGTGGCAATATTGATCGCTAGTTGCTACACTGGAAAATGAGTTTATCCGGCTACCGATCGCGTTGAGACATGGATCGCTGTTCATCTTGAACTCTTCATAAAACCAGTGAACAGCCAGTCGGAGCCTGATGGTTCAATCATCGATCTTCTGACTTTAGGTTAAAAATAAAATTGGCTGGGGAATTGTAACTTTATGAGTGATAAGCAAACCTTTGCGGTGGCTATGATCGGGATTCCTGATCAGGAGCGGAATGTCCTCAAGAATATCTTTAAGCTCTCTCTATACCGTACTTATACCTATACGTTTATTTCAGCTAATCTTTCGGCCAATGAACCAAGCCAAATCCTGATCGTTGATGCGGATGACTCCGAAGCCATGGTGGAATGGCGTACTTTGTATGGCACCACCGCCAGCGGATCGTCATTTTCCAGTTTAAGCGCCGGATTCCCAATCATCTCAACCGTGATGGTTACCAAGGAAAAGTCCTCTGACCAATTTCCTTACCATATTAACCGACCTTTTGTCGCTACTCGCGTACTCAGTATATTAGATCAGGTCGCAGCTAAAATACCCAGCATTTCTCAAGATCGCCTTATCGGCGGGGAACCATCACCCATTGCTGCTAATGAGAAATTGCCCACACCCACAGCATTAGTGGTGGACGATAGCAGTACAATCAGAAAACAGATTGAACTGGAGTTGAGCCTGTTCAATATCCAGGTTGACACTGCTGAATCTGGCGAACAGGCGTTCGATCTGCTAGCCCAAAAAGATTATGATATTATTTTTTTGGATGTGGTGCTACCCGGTGTTGATGGCTATCAAATATGTAAGACCATCAAAAAAGATAAGGCCAAAAAGAAAATACCGATTATTATGCTGACTAGTAAATCATCGCCGTTTGACCGAATTAAAGGCGCGCTGGCCGGGTGTGATACCTATCTGACTAAACCGGTTAAGCAATCCTCATTCCAAAAAGTCGTCAAAAAATATCTAAAGCTTTCGTAGCCTGTTTGAAACAATAGC
>JAJHPN010000396.1 GCA_020890855.1 Candidatus Contendibacter sp.
GGAATCCGGGCGGCGTGAGCGGTAATGACCTGAATCGCCAGACTGATCCGCGACAGTTCGCCGCCGGAAACGACTTTGGACAGCGGCCGCAGCGGTTGACCGGGATTGGCGCTGACCTGAAATTCCACGGTTTCCAGTCCGGCTGGAGTCGGTTTGTCCAGCCGTTCCAGGGCAATGGCGAACCGTCCGCCCGGCATGCCCAGCCCGGCCAGCGCTTTGGAGATGCGCTCACCCAGGTCCTGCGCCGCCGCTATCCGTTGTTCGCTCAATCGCCCAGCGCTGGCCCGATATCCCGTCAGCGCGTCCTGCACCGCTTGCTGCAAACTCTCCAGGCGGGTTTCGCTGTGTTCGAGCGTATCCAGCTCCGCCTCAAAGCGCGCCCGCAATCCCGGCAGTTCTTCAGCGGCCAACCGGTGTTTGCGGGCCAGGTGATGAGCGGCGGTCAGCCGTTGCTCCACCCGGGTCAGATGAGCGGGATCGAGATCGAGCGCCTCTACATAACCACGCAGCTCGCTGCTGGCCTCCTGAAGCTGAATCAGCGCGGCGTTGAGCAGCTCGCTGACCGGCGTGAGCCGGGCGTCCAGCCGGATCAAGCCGTCCAGTTCCCGCAAACTGAGATTCAGTCGGTCGGCGATGGCGGTTTCATCGCTTTCGGTCAGGCTGTTGAGCAACTGTTGGCCGGTCTCCAGCAATTGACTGGCGTGGGCCAGACAGCGCTGCTCGGATTCCAGTTCCGCAACCTCGCCCTCGGCCAGATTCAGCGCCGCCAGCTCCCGCAGGTGATGACGCAGAATATCCAGCCGGGCGTCGCGGTCGCTGCCGGCCTGCTGCAATTGGCGCAACTCCTGACGCAGCCGCATCCAGGTCCGGCATTGCTCGGCTACTGTCGCCGCCAATGCCTGATGGCCGGCGTAATCGTCCAGCAATTGCCGCTGGGCCTCGCGCCGCAGCAACGATTGATGTTCGTGCTGGCCGTGAATGTCCACCAGCAATTCGCCCAGCTCCCGCAGCGCCTGAGCCGGTTGGGGAACGCCATTGATGTAGTTGCGGGAGCGGCCATTGCCGGCGGCCACGACCCGCCGCAGATGGCATTCCCGATCCCGATCCAGATCGCGTTCGGCCAGCCAGGTTCGGGCCGCCGGCAACCGTTCCAGATCGAAGGCGGCGCTGAGATCAGCCCGGTCTGCGCCATGCCGGATTACGCCACTGTCGGCCCGGTCGCCGAGCAGCAAGCCAATGGCGTCGACCAGGATCGACTTGCCGGCCCCGGTTTCGCCAGTGACGGCGGTCATCCCCGTCGCCAGTTCCAGTTCCAGCGCCTCGACAATGGCGAAATCGCGGATGCGGAGTTGAGTCAGCATGAGCAGTAAGCGTGAACGTATCGCGTTCAGGTAAACGGCGAGGCTTCCGGGCCAAGACCCCAGCGCAGCTTGGCCCGCAGCAGTTTGAAATAATCGTGATTGATGGGATGGATTAACCGCATCTTGATCTCTTTCTTGCGAATGACAATCCGGTCGCCGGGTTCAATCGCCAGACTGACCTGACCGTCGCAGGTCACCAGTGTGTCGGTCGTGTTGGTGGCGCTCAGCGCTACTTCGATGATGCTGTCGGCCTTGACCACAATGGGGCGGTTGGTCAGGGTATGCGGGCAGATGGGCACCAGCACCACCGCCTCCAGCCCCGGATGAATGATCGGCCCGCCGCCGGCCAGCGCATAAGCGGTGGAGCCGGTCGGGGTGGAAATGATCAGCCCGTCGGCCCGGTAGGCGTTGAGAAAGCGCCCGTCCACGAACGCTTCAACTTCGATCATTCGCGCCACTTCGCGCTTGTGCACCACCACGTCATTGAGGGCGTCGGCTTCGCTGGCGACCTGGCCGCCGTGCATCACCTGGGCGTGCAGCAGCGAGCGGCGGGCTTCGCGGAACTGCCCGGCCAGCACCTCGTCGAGACTGTGCGGGATTTCGCTGGGCGAAACATCGGCCAGAAAGCCCAGCCGTCCCAGGTTGACCCCCAGGATCGGCACTTCGTAATCGACCAGCGAGCGGGCGGCGTTGAGCATGGTGCCATCGCCGCCCAGCACGATCACCAGGTCGCACTGCCGGCCAATCGTAGTGCGGTCCGCGACTTCCAGAC
>JAJHPN010000106.1 GCA_020890855.1 Candidatus Contendibacter sp.
GCGCCGATCACCAGCGCCACGTCAGCCGTGGAAAACTCTTCGTTAATCTCGTCCATATCGAAGATCAGGTCGTAGGGAACACCCGCTTCGGCCAGCAACACATTCATGTGGCCGGGCATCCGCCCCGCGACCGGGTGAATGGCGAACTTGACGACGACATCACGCTCTATGAGCAGCTTGCACATTTCCCAGATCTTGTGCTGCGCCTGGGCCACCGCCATGCCATACCCAGGAACGATGATGACCTTGCTCGCATACGCCATTTGAATCGCTGCATCCGGCGGCTCCATCGGCTTGAGGCTGCCCGTCACCGCCTGCGCTTCGCCACTGCCCAACGCCGCCCAGTTGCTGAACAGCACGTTCGACACCGAGCGATTCATCGCCTTGGCCATCATCAGCGTCAGTAGCGTACCCGACGAGCCGACGATGATACCGGCAATGATCATTGCCGAATTGCCCAGCACAAAACCTTCCAGCGCCACCGCCAAACCGGTAAAGGCGTTGAACAGTGAAATAACGACCGGCATATCCGCGCCGCCGATGGGCAAGGCCATCATCGCGCCGAAGGCCAAGGCCAGCAGGAAGAACACCGAGATCAATCCGCCGCTGGTGCTGTGACTTACGGCAACGACCAAACCCAGCAGCACCGCGCTGGCGAAGATCACCATATTGACCTTCTGCTGACCGGGGAAGCGGAATTTGGCGTCATCCTTGAAAAACTTCAGCTCCTGCAACTTGCCGAACGCCACCACCGAGCCAGAGAACGACACCGCGCCGATCAACGCGCCGGCGACCGCCATGATCAGAACCGAGGTCGCCGGCGCTGTCGCGTGGCTACCGTGGTCTTTCAACAGTTCCACCGCCGCAATCGCCGCCGCCGCGCCGCCGCCCATACCGTTGTAGATCGCGATCATTTGCGGCATGGCCGTCATAGCCACTTTCTTCGCCCCGTACCAGGCAATCGCGCCGCCGATAACAATGGCGATGACCATTAGCACATAGTTGGCCGGAATGATATGCGCGGTGATCTGCGGATGAACGAAGCTCACCAAGGTCGCCAGCACCATCCCGTAACCTGCCCAGACAATGCCGCTGCGGGCGGTGGTCGGATGCGACATCCGCTTGAGGCCGAGAATGAACAGCGCGGCCGTCAGAAAATAGACCGTTTCAATCAGATAACCCATGACTTACTTCTCCTGGCCCTTGCTGCTCTTGAACATTTCCAGCATCCGCTCGGTGACAAAGTAGCCGCCAACCGCGTTACCGGCGCCCAGCAAGACGCCGAGAAAGCCAATCGCCTGTTCCAGCGGGGTCACGGCCTGGCCGAGCGCCACCATCGCGCCCACCAGCACGATGCCGTGAACGAAGTTGGTGCCGGACATCAACGGGGTGTGCAGAATCACCGGCACCTTGCCGATGATTTCATAGCCGAGAATCCCGGCCAGCATCAGGATGTAAATGGGGGAGAAAAACGCAACCACGGCTTCCATCATGCTTCTCCAGTAGGGTTATCCGACCAGCTTGCTAGTCGGTTCATGGACGATTTTCCCGCCGTGGGTGAGGGCGCTCTTGGCGATCACCTCATCGTTCCAGTCAAGGTTCAGGCTGCCATCCTTGATCATCGGCGACAGGAAATTGAACAGGTTTTTGGCGTACATCTCGCTGGCCGGGGCCGGGAAATTGCTGGGGATGTTGAGCGGGCCATCAATTACCACGCCATTGTGTTCGTAAGTCTCGCCGGGACGGGTCAGTTCGCAGTTGCCGCCGGATTCCGCCGCCAGATCGATAATGACTGCACCGCGCTTCATGTTTTCCACCATCGTGGTGGTCACGATTTTTGGCGCGGCCCGACCGGGAATAGCGGCAGTCGTGATCACTGCATTGGCGGCGGCGACATGTTTGGCCAGCACGTCGGCCTGTTTTTGCCGTTCTTCCGCTGTCAATTCGCGCGCGTAGCCGCCTTCAGCCGCCGCATTGACCCCGGTGTCGATCATCTTCGCGCCGAGCGATTCGATCTCCTGCCGAGCCGCCGGACGAATGTCATAGGCTTCCACCATCGCGCCGAGCCGGCGGCAGGTGGCGATGGCTTGCAAACCGGCTACGCCGGCGCCAACGATTACCACTTTGGACGGGCGGATGGTGCCGGCGGCGGTGGTCAGCATTGGGAAGAAGCCGCTGGCCAGCACCGCCGCCCGCAGGGCGACGAAGTAACCCGCGACCGCCGCCTGCGACGACAGCACATCCATCGACTGGGCGCGGGAAATGCGCGGGATCAGTTCCATCGCGAAGCTGGTGATGTTCTTGTCGCGCAGCCGCTTGACCACGTCCAGATTGCGGTGCGGAGCCAGCACCGCCAACAGGATCGAGCCATCCTTGAGCAACTCGACTTCCTCCAGGGTTGGCCCCTGGACTTTGAACACCACATCGGCTTCGGCGCACAGGGTCTGATGATCGACCAGCCGACTACCTTTAGCGTAAAGGTCATCGCCGAAAAAGGCGCTGGCTCCAGCGCCCTTCTCGATCAGCATTTCTACGCCGAGCTTGGCGAAACGCTCGGCCATGGTCGGATCGAGCGCGACCCGGCGTTCGCCCGAAACGGTTTCCTTCGGGACGGCCATACGAACTGGCATATTGTTGTCCTCACAGTAGTGATTCTTCCAGACACCCGCCCGCCCGGAGCCTGGCGTGAAAAAAAGGCTTACGCGAAGCCGGTTAGAGAGTGTCGGGGGTTTAAGGGGGGCATGTACGCCAGCGGCGGGGCGGCGCACGATACTGGTAGAATATAGCCTAGACTTTGAACATCGCCAAAGAACCGGGCGAAATAGGCTCAAAGTCTCCCCGGCGTCCTGCCACCCATCGGGGCGCTTTTCCGATCCGGTGACGGGCCATGCCGGTTGACGCGATAGCCCGTGACGCTGCGATGGCTGGATAACAGGCACAGGTGAAGCATGTACGCGCTGGAGCAACAGGTTTTGCATACCGACGTGACCGGAATGCCGCTGGAGTGGATCGACTACCAACAGGCGGTGCGGCTCTACTACGCCGCGCAGGTCGCCTACACCTGCGGCATGGCGCTATACACGGTGCGCGGAGGCATTAACGCCTGCAGCGGTCAGCGCAGCGTGATCGTGGTCAGTTCGATTATTGCCACCCAGGGCGGCGCCTATGCCCAGCTGCGCGCCCGTGACGACTATACGCCGCCGCTCTCCAACGCCTCGCTGTTCCGCCGCGACTGCAACACCTGCCTGTATTGCGGTGAAACCTTCCCGATCCGGGAGTTGTCCCGCGACCATGTCCGACCACTGGTGCAAGGCGGCGGCGATCACTGGAATAACGTGGTCACCGCCTGCAAGCCTTGTAACCACCGCAAAGGCGGCAAAACCCCGGAACAGGCCCGGATGCAATTGCTGGCGATTCCATTTACGCCGAATCACGCCGAATACGTTTACCTGCAAGGCAAGCAGGTGCTGGCCGATCAGATGGATTTTCTGCGCGCACACTTTCCCCGATCGAGTCCGTTGCACCAGCGGCTGGCCCGGCCGGCGTGAGTAGCGGCGATGATCCAGAGTCAGGGCTTTTTAAACCATGTCCTGGACGGCATCACCGCGTTTGCCCAGCAGCATCTGGCTGAACGCCGCTCGCATCAGGAACGGATGGCTTTTCTGCACAAGGCTATCGAGCAGGTCGTGGACGCCAGTGAGCCGCGGATCCGCCTGGTGGGCAACTACCCGGAAAAGCTGGCCGATGCGGTGGAAACTGCGTTGCACCACAGCGAAAGCGTCTTGCGGCAACTGCCGGCGGCAGTCACGCTCAGTGGATATGCCTGGGCCAGAGACCCGCAAGTCAACGCCTTTTTCGCCACTGCCGCCGACGTTCGGATTGCGCTGAGTGAGAGTGCGCGGATCCGGGCTTTTTTCGCCGAGAACGCCGGGCCGGAATGCTTTGCCTTGCTGCTGATGGTCAAGCGCGAGTCTGAAACCTTCGGGACCGTGCTGGAGGGCGAGATGCTGGTGCGTGAAGTCCGGCAAATTCAAGTCAGCTTTTCGCAACACCAGCTGTTTTTCCCGGTGGCCAGCGAGGCGGAACTGCGCCTCGAACTGAAACAGCGAATGCTGGTGTTTCTGGCGACGCGGGCGCACGAACGGATCAACGAATTGCGCACCGGACGCGGGGCGTTGGAAGAACAGCGGCGACAATTGCAGGCGCAGTTGCGGGCGTGGCGGATGCAGGGACATGGGTTACATCCCCTGTTGTCCAGCGCGGATGCCGATGAGCGGCGACTGGCGGAGCTGGAGCAGCGGCTGATTCGGACTGAAGAAGATTTGGCGGTTGCCCGCAAGCAGTTAGGGACTCTGGACGATTATCTGAAGCAGGTGTTGCTGGTCCTCAGCCAGCCGGAAACCTATTTGCGGGTGCAACCGCTGTCCCTGCGGTTAAACCGGCTCGGTATCCGGCTCGGGGCGGATTCGCCGGAGCCAGGCGAGACCCTGTCGCTGATTGAACTGGCCTCGCTGGAGGAGCAGCGGATTGGAACGCTGGTGCGGTTTGGCCGCGAGGAATTATTGCCGGATGTGATCTGATCCCGCCGGTTCACATATAGTTGAACAATGACAGATCTTTAATCTTGATGAAGGACTGCTGCGCCGCCTGTAGTACCAGCATTTCCTGACTGAGCCGGGTCGCTGCTTCGGCATAGTCCAGATCACCGATGTCGCTGATGGTCTGTTTGAGATGAACGGCAAAGTCGCCATTGGTGTTTTGCTGATCGTCCAGCGCATTCATTCGCGCCCCGATTTTGGCGCGAATTCCAGTCAAGTGATCCAGCCCCTGATCCAGTTCAGCCAAACCATTGGCCATCGCCTGATTAAATTGTGCGGTATTGGCTGGCGGTTGATCGGCTGCAGTTTCCAGCGCTGTCGCCAGCTTGTCCAGCGTCGCAAATAAATCCTGACGGGTGGCCGGCTGAATGGTGAAGGTATCGCCACTGGCCGGGGCGCCCGTGATCGCTGTTTGCATTCCATTGAATGTCAACGCCTGACCATCGACGTAATCCCAACTCGCGGGCAGTACTGCCGCTCCCGCAGTGTCGTCGTTGACTGTGAAAGTAGTCGCCGAGGTAAAAGTCAGCGTGTAGGAATGAGTCTGAGTCGCGGCGAACACAACCGGATCGGTCACATTGCCCACGTCGATGGTTCCAGTGCCGGCATTGCCCACCGTTGCCGCCACTTGGAAACGGCCATTGCCATTCATGGCGCCTTGAAAGACTTCAGCGCCGGAATCACTGACCGGCACGTCAAAAGACGGGCCGGCTTTAATCAAGCGCTGGCCTTGATCGCCCTGATAAATTGCTTGCCTGTTCCCATTCAGCACAAACGGTTGAGTACGGCTCTGAAAGCCGGCGAACAGATATTCGCCATTACCATCCTGAGTATTGGCCAGTCCCACCAGCTCTCCATGCAGTTGCCGGATTTGGGTGGCGATGTCGCGCCGATCATTATTATTTAATGGGGCATTATTAGCCTGAACGACCAGTTCCCGTGCATACTGGAGCACTTCGTCCGCCCCTTCCAGACTGGTTTCCTCCACATTCAGCCGGCCATTCGCCAGATCGGTATTACGCTGATATTGGTCATAACGGCCCAGTTCCTCATTCAAATTCAGTAGCCGGGCGCTGCTCACCGGTTCCTCGGAATTGGTCAGCAGGCGTTTGCCGGTCGCCATCTGTTGTTGAACCTTGGCCAGCGCCACTTGCCGTTCACCCATATTGATGGCGCCCTGCCGATAAAACTGGGATGTGGAAATTCGTAACATGGCTTATCTCCCGAGCATACCGAGCAGGGTTTGAATCAGGGAGTCCCCAATCTGGACGACTTTGGCTGCGGCTTCGTAAGATCGCTGGTATTTCATCAGATTCGCCGCTTCTTCGTCGAGATTAACCCCGGAAACATTATCCCGCGCCTGAATGGCTTGTTCCTGCAACGCCTCTTGGGTTTTCAACGTACTGCTGGTGGCGCTGCCTTGGGCGCCGACCTCGGAAACCATTTGGCTTTGCATATCCTGATAAGTGCTGGTCCCGTTCAGTAGTTTCTTGCCAGTTTGCAATTCATTCAGTTTCAGGCCATTGCGATTATCGCCAACGCCGCCGGTATTCGAGGAAACCTGGAATTTATCGCCCGTCCCCGGCGCTCCAGTGAGTTGAATCCGCCAGCCGTTGATATTGATATCCTCGCCACTGGCATAAGTAGTCGCTGAAGCAACGCCGTTAACCGTATAGTGCGTAGCATCAGTAAACTGGATATTAACCGTAGTGAGCAGATTGGCATTGGCGGCATCCAACGCCTCGCCCGCCGAAATCTTCCCTGTCCCGGAATTGTCTTGATCAGCCGAGGTTTTAATCGGCGCTGCAGCGGCAAATAAATTAGGATCCTTGATTTTTACGCCAAAGTCAGTTGCTGCAGTACGTACCGGTTGAACCAGAAAACGGTCGCCAATCGCTGGACTACCCGTTAAGGTCAGACTTAAACCATCATTGCCTAATGCCGTATTCAATGCCGCCAGATTACCGCTACCGAGTATGGTCTTTTGATCGGAAACCCGCACCGCTGAATAGTTGGCCCCATCATATTTAATTTCATAGTCGCTGGGCTGAACCTTGCCAATATTGGTAATCGTCGCGGTGAAGGCGCCCGTGCCAGTGTTGTTGGCATTGGAACCGACGGTTGGGACACCGGAATTGAAGAAATCGCCACCTAGCACCCCATTCAAATCCATGCCCAATTCATGTTGATCATTAAAGGTTTGCGCCAGTCCTGCCGCCATTAACCCCAGCTTGTTCTGCGCCGGGTCCAGCACCTGATTTTGAAAAGCCAGCAGACCGCCGACTTCGCCCGTGCTAAAAGCATCGGTAATCACTGAGCTGCCTTGCTTGAATTGAATATCCAGTTTGCGCGGGTCAGCAGGAGAAGGCTTGGTCTCCAGCATATTAGCCTTAAGGCCCATCACCAGATTTTGGCCGTTGCCGATAAAGACGCTCATCGAACCATCGGATTGAATCACGGTGTTAACGGCGACTTTCTCAGCCAGTTGCGCGACCAGTTGGTCCCGCTGGTCGAGCAAATCCGGGGCAGCATGATTGCCTCCGCCGGGGGAGAGAGTAATGGCCTGATTGGCTTTGGCGATATTTTCCGCCAGCCCGTTAATGGTGGTTACTGCGCCGCTGAGTTCCTGATTAACCCCGTCGCGCAAGACATTCATCTTGCCGTCAAGGGCGTTGAACTGGCCGGCCAGGGTTTCCGCCTGACCAAGCAGCGCCTGACGGGCGGGCAATGACGCCGGGCTATTGGCGACATCCTGAGCCGAGGCGAAAAACTGCTTGACCGCTGGAGCCAGACCGGTAGAACCGTCGCCAAGCACCCCATCCAACTGGCTAATCCAGCGATCTTTGGTTTCCAGTTGCCCGACGCTGGACCCATAGTTGCGGGTCTGCTCCGTCAGAAAACTGTTATAGACCCGATTAATCGACGTGACATCCACTCCATTGCCGATAAACTGGGGATTGGCGCCGCCGCCAACGTATTCTGGACGCCGACTCGCCAGTTCAACCCGTTGCCGGGTATAGCCGGTCGTGTTGGCGTTAGCGATGTTGTGGCTGGCCGTAGCCAGCGCTCGTTGCGAGGCGGTCAGCGCGGCAAGGCCGGTACGCATCATGTCTGCCATGATTTAATCTCCTCCGGCTCCAGGCCGTTTGCACCGCGGGCACAGCCACAGCCAGGCTGTTCACCCTTTTAAATTGGGTATCGGCTGAAGCGCCGCCGGCTTGAGCGAATCCAGCGCCTCGTCAAATGTTGGTCCGTTCATCAGCGCCTGAATTTTCCGGGCGTAGCCGGGATCAGTGGCGTAACCGGCCTGCTGCAAAGCCCGCAGATAAGCCGCGCCATCCTTGACCTGGTTCAGCGCCTCGCCGTAGCGCGGATTGCTTTGCAGGAAATTCGCATAGTCATTGAAACTGTCGGCATAGGAGGCATAGGCCCGGAAGCCATCGCGCTGCCGCACCGACACGCCGCCGACAAATTCCAGAGTGGCGTTAACCACTCGCTCGCCTTCCCAACTCCGGTTCGCCTTGATTCCGAACAGGTTATTGCTGCTGCGGCCATCGGCGAACTGGGGCATCGACTTACCCCAGGCGGTTTCGTGAGCGGCCTGGGCGATCAGCACTTCCGGGGCAACGCCCAGTTGGCTGGCGGCTTGCTGGGCGTGTGGCCACATTCGCCGCACGAAGGCCGCCGGAGACGACGGTTCAAACGGCGCGTCATTGGCGGAATCAAGCGGACGGGAATCTTTGGCTGTAGCGGCTTGAATGCGGGTCGTTGCCGGCATCGCCACGCTGGCGCGGATTCTTTCGACCTGCCGCAGGGTTGCCAGTGGATCGCCTCCGACGGTCGGAGAAGTGGGGCGGGTTTGCTGGCTGGCGCCCTCGCCGCCCAGTTGTTTAACGATTTGATCCGCCAAGCCCATCTGGCCTTGTTTGGCCATGCTCAACGCCAGTTGCTGATCAAATAG
>JAJHPN010000315.1 GCA_020890855.1 Candidatus Contendibacter sp.
ACTCAATAATTTTCGCGACGACGCCGGCGCCGACGGTGCGACCGCCCTCGCGGATGGCGAAGCGCAGACCTTCGTCCATGGCAATCGGGGCAATCAGGCTCACCCGCATCTTGACGTTGTCGCCGGGCATGATCATTTCGACCCCTTCCGGGAGGTCCACTGACCCGGTCACATCGGTGGTGCGGAAGTAGAATTGCGGCCGGTAGCCTTTGAAGAACGGGGTGTGCCGTCCGCCTTCTTCTTTGCTGAGGATGTAGACTTCGGCTTCAAAGTCGGTGTGCGGGGTGATGGTGTTGGGTTTGGCCAGCACTTGCCCGCGTTCGACGTCGTCGCGCTTGGTGCCGCGCAGCAGTACGCCGACGTTGTCGCCCGCTTCGCCTTGATCCAGTAGTTTGCGGAACATTTCGACCCCGGTGCAGATGGTCTTGACCGTGGGCCGGATGCCAATGATGGCGACTTCTTCGCCGACTTTGACCCGCCCGCGTTCGATTCGCCCGGTGACCACGGTGCCACGCCCGGAAATGGAGAACACGTCTTCTATCGGCATCAGGAACGGTTTGTCGATCTCGCGCACCGGTTGCGGGATGTAGGCGTCCATCGCTTCCACCAGTTGGTGGATCGAGGGTTCGCCGATGGCGCTGGGGTCGCCTTCCAGCGCCTTGAGCGCGGAGCCGGTGATCAGTGGGAGATCGTCTCCGGGGAAGTCGTAGCTGCTCAGCAGTTCGCGCACTTCCATTTCCACCAGTTCGAGCAGTTCGGCGTCGTCCACCATGTCGGCTTTGTTGAGGTAGACCACAATGTAGGGGACCCCGACCTGCCGCGCCAGCAGAATGTGTTCGCGCGTTTGCGGCATTGGGCCGTCCGCCGCCGACACCACCAGGATCGCGCCGTCCATCTGCGCCGCCCCGGTGATCATGTTCTTGATGTAGTCGGCATGACCCGGACAGTCCACATGGGCGTAGTGCCGCTGCGGCGATTGGTATTCGACATGCGCCGTGGCGATGGTGATGCCCCGCGCCTTCTCTTCCGGCGCCGAGTCAATCTGGTCGTAGGCTTTGAATTCACCGCCAAACTTTTGCGCCATCACTTTGGTGATCGCCGCCGTCAGCGTGGTCTTGCCGTGATCCACATGACCAATCGTTCCTACATTTACATGCGGCTTGTTGCGCTCAAACTTTTCTTTGGACACCGTCTTGCTCCATCAACTCGTAAATTCAGCAACCTGATTCAGGAGGTTTTCTTGATAACCATCTCCGCGATATTGGCGGGAGCTTCGTTGTACTTGGCAAACTCCATGGAATAGGTCGCGCGACCTTGGGTCGCCGAACGCAGATCGGTGGCGTAACCGAACATCTCGGCTAACGGCACTTCAGCGCGGATAACCTTACCCGACGGCGAATCGTCCATGCCTTGCAGGATGCCGCGACGACGGTTGATATCGCCCATCACGTCACCCATGTAATCCTCGGGGGTGACTACTTCAACCTTCATGATCGGTTCCAGCAACACCGCACCCGCTTTAAGCGCGCCTTCCTTGAAGCCCATCGAACCAGCGATTTTGAACGCCATTTCGTTGGAGTCCACCTCATGGTAGGAACCATCAAAAATGGTGACCTTGACATCGACCACGGGGTAACCAGCCAGCACACCCTTCTCCATCTGCTCCTGCACACCCTTGTCTACCGCTGGCACATATTCTCTCGGCACCACACCACCCACGATGCCGTTGACGAATTCGTAGCCGGCGCCGGGTTCACGGGGTTCCAGCCGCAGCCAGACATGACCGTACTGGCCGCGCCCGCCGGACTGACGCACGAACTTGCCTTCCTGCTCGACCTGCTTGCGGATGGTCTCACGATAGGCGACTCGTGGCTTGCCCACATTGGCATCCACCTTGAACTCGCGTTTCATGCGGTCAACGATGATTTCCAGATGCAGTTCACCCATGCCAGAAATGATGGTCTGGCCCGATTCAGCATCGGTATGTACTCGAAATGAGGGGTCTTCCTGCGCCAACTTGCTCAACGCAACGCCCATCTTCTCCTGATCGGCTTTGGTTTTAGGCTCAACCGCCACCGCAATCACTGGTTCGGGGAACTCCATCCGCTCCAGAGTGATGATG
>JAJHPN010000175.1 GCA_020890855.1 Candidatus Contendibacter sp.
GGCCAGCCTGCGCCGCATCGCCCATTACGACTACTGGTCGGATACGGTGCGCCGCTCGATCCTGCTGGACGCCAAGGCTGATCTGCTGCTGTACGGCAATGCGGAACGGGCGCTGGTCGAAGTGGCTCATCGCGCCGCCGCTGGCGAGCATCCCAAAACCATCCGTGATTTGCGCGGCACGGCGTTGATTCACAGCGGCGACTGGCCGGAGGGCTGGCTGGAAATCGATTCCACCGAACTGGATCAACCCGGTCCGGTCGCGCCGCATCCTGATCCTTACTCGCTGCACCCGACAGCCGGGGTTGATCCCGCGCTCAAACCGGTCACGATCCGCCGTCTCCCCCTTCGCCATGATCGCGCCAAAACGGTCATTCGTCTGCCGGCTTATGAGCAGGTTAAAAGCGACCCGGTGTTATACGCCCATGCTTCGCGGCTACTGCATCTGGAGACCAATCCCGGCAATGCCCGCGCCCTGATTCAGCGGCATGGCGACCGCGAAGTCTGGATCAATCCGCCGCCGATTCCATTAACTACTGCCGAAATGGATGCGGTGTTTGATTTGCCTTATGCCCGCGTCCCGCATCCGGATTACGGTGGAGCGCGGATTCCCGCTTATGAAATGATCCGGTTCTCGGTCAATATCATGCGCGGCTGTTTTGGCGGCTGCACCTTCTGCTCGATTACCGAACACGAAGGCCGCATTATTCAATCCCGCTCGGAAAATTCCGTTCTGCGCGAGATTGAGGAGATCCGGGATAAAACACCCGGCTTTACTGGCGTGATTTCCGATTTGGGCGGGCCGACCGCCAATATGTACCGGATTGCCTGCAAATCACGGGAGATTGAGAGCAGTTGCCGAAAACTGTCCTGTGTTTACCCGGATATCTGCCCGAATCTGAATACCGATCATTCGGCCCTGATTGGCCTGTATCGTAAAGCGCGGACATTGCCGGGAGTGAAAAAGGTATTGATCGCTTCCGGGGTGCGCTACGACCTGGCGGTACGCGATCCGGCTTATGTTCGCGAGTTGGCGACGCATCACGTTGGCGGGTATTTGAAAATCGCCCCGGAACATACCGAAGCCGGACCGTTGTCGAAAATGATGAAGCCGGGCATGGGCGCTTACGACCAGTTTAAGGCATTGTTTGACCAATACTCGAAAGAAGCGAGCAAAGAGCAGTATCTGATCCCCTATTTTATTGCCGCCCATCCGGGAACTACGGATGAAGATATGCTCAATCTGGCGCTGTGGCTGAAACGCAATGGTTTTCGTGCGGATCAGGTGCAGGCCTTTCTACCCAGTCCCATGGCCCTGGCGACCGCCATGTATTACAGCGGACACAATCCACTCAAGGGCATTCACCACGACCGGGGCGAGACGGTGTTTTCCGCCAAGGGTCTGAAACAGCGGCGCTTGCATAAAGCCTTTCTGCGTTATCACGACGCCGCCAATTGGCCGCTGCTGCGTGAGACGCTGAAAGACATGGGCCGCGCTGATTTAATCGGCAATGGCAAGCGGCATTTGATCCCACTCTGGCAACCGGCAGGAGTCGGAGCCAATGGCGGCGAGGGAGCGCGAACGGGCCGCAAGCACGGGCCACAAACCATTCTGACTCAGCACACCGGATTGCCGCCTCGCTCCGAAGGCGGAAAAACAATGTCCAGCAAGCCTCCACCAAAGCCATTGGCTCTCGATCAGCGGCCAGCGCGGGCCTTTACCCAAGGCAGTCCCTGCGGTTCCGGCAAACGGCGGGGCGGGCGGTGATTCAACGGATTGCCACTAAGCAGTACCATCTCTGAATTAGGGATGACCACGGATTAACGAATGGTGCGAAAAAATTTGATCAGTGTAATCCTTCAATCCGGTGAATCCATGATTCAGATCGGTGGTGTCTCAAGGATTAAACTGCTTTAGCTGTTCTGCATCCAGCACGGTAATTTTTTTACCCTTGACCACAATCAAGCCGAATTCAGTCAGGTTGTGCAATATCCGTGATAGCGTCTCCGGCGTCAGATTTAGCCGCGAGGCGATGACATACTTGCTGGCGGGCAGTTCACATTCAGTAGCGTCACTGGCGGCAACGTCGGCCAATTGCAGCAGGAACCCGACAACCC
>JAJHPN010000078.1 GCA_020890855.1 Candidatus Contendibacter sp.
GCGGGGTTTCTTTTTGCCTCAACCGGTTAGCCAGAGGCGATCAATCGTCGCCGGAGACCACGCCCAGGATTTGCAGCAGGCTCAAAAACAGGTTGAAGATCGTGATGTACAGGGTGACGGTCGCCATGATGTAGTTGGTCTCGCCGCCGTGAATGATCTCACTGGTCTGCCACAAAATCATCCCGGACATCAGCAGGATGAACATCGCCGACACCGCCAGCGACAGCATCGGAATGCTGAACAGCACCGCGCCCAGACTGGCGAGGAAAGCGACCAGGATACCGGCCATCAGGAACCCACCCATGAAGCTGAAATCCTTGCGGCTGACCACGGCGTAAGCCGACAGCGCCAGGAAAATCGCGCCGGTTCCGGCCAGCGCGGTCATCACCACCTGCGAACCGCCGCGCATACTCAGGTAGAAGTTCAGGATCGGCCCCAGGGTGTAGCCGAGGAAGCCGGTCAGGGCGAACACTCCCGCCAGTCCCCAGACGCTGTTGCGCAACCGGGTCACGACGAACAGCAGGCCAAAATAACCACCCAGCGTGAGCAGCCAGTGCAGCGGCGGCGCATTGGTCGCCATGGCGATCCCGGCGGTGACGGCGCTGAACATCAAGGTCAGCGATAACAATAGATAGGTGTTGCGCAACACCTTATTGGTGCTGAGTTCGCCTTCGGGCGCCAGAGCAATCGGGGCCTTGGCCAGGAAATCATCTTTCTGCAACATCGTTGAAAAACCTCCGTTGGGGTTTGAAAAGGGCATGGAATTACCCATTATTGACCATGCCCGGACATGAACGGTTCAGGCCAGATGATTGTTCACAGCCGCCCGCCGCGCTTGAGATCAAGATACTGGTTAATCATGGCCGCCGGCAATTTTTGCGGCGGGGCGTCAAGCAGAATCCCGCCGCAGTGGCGCAAGTCCTCCTGAACCCGTTCCCGACCCAGCAGGTAGTGGCAAACGGTGGCGTACAACTGCGCTTGGGGCAAATCGTGAACCGGCTGCGTCAGCAATTCATCCAGCGCCGGTTCACGCAGGTTGGCAATTAAAACCAGATGCCGACGGCTCAAGAGTGTAATGGCCGGACGCAACTCCTCCTGATCTTCATCGCGCAGGTTGGTCAGCAGCACGATCAGCGCCCGCTTGCGTTGCCGTTTCAGAACCAATTGCGCCGCTTCGGCATAATCCGGCGGCTCGAGGGTCGGTTGCAGGTCGTAGACCGTATTGATCAACGCGGTCAACCTGCCCGGCCCGGATCGGGGCGCCAACCGGCGCTGCTCGCCACCGAAACTTTGCACCCCCACCGCATCGCCCTGACGCAGCGCGACATACGCCAGCAGAATCATGGCGTTCAGCGCATGATCAAAATGGCTGAGGTCATCATCCTGGGCGCGCATCCGCCGGCTGCAATCCAGCAAAAACAGCACGGTCTGATTGCGCTCATCCTGATAATCCCGGGCAATCGGTTTGCGCACGCGAGCGGTGGCTTTCCAGTCGATCTGCCGCAGACTGTCGCCGATCCGGTATTCGCGCAGTTGCAAAAAGGTCTGGCCCTCGCCGCGCCGTCGCCGCCGGTGAATGCCCATCAGCGCCTCGCGCCGTTCCGCCGCCAGCCGGATATAGCGGGCGATGGCGGCAAAGTCGGGATAAATCCGCACCAGCGCCGGTTCGCCGATCCGATCATCGCGTCGCCACCAGTCCCGCGGCGACGCCAGCCAGACCTGCACTGGCGCGAACCACCACGGGCCGCGCACTACGGGCCGCAGCCGGTAACTGAGTTCAGTCCAGCCGCCGGGTTCGACCGTTACCGTTTGCGGTAAATCGGCGCAGTCGGCGGCGGCGGTGGGATAGTGATCAAACACGGTCAGGGTCGCCGATTGCGCTTGCCGATTCTCAAAACGCAGTCGAACCGGACGCCATGCGCCCAGGGGCAGGGCCGGAGCAATGAAGCGTTCAATCGCCAAAGGTGGGCGACGGCGCAGCGCCGCCGCATCCCGCAGCGCCATCGCCACTAGCAGAATACCGGCCAGTAGCCACCAGACAGTCAGTTCGGGCCAGATTGTTGGGACCAAGCCGAGCAGGGTCCAGCCGGCCAGGTCGCGCAACAGG
>JAJHPN010000186.1 GCA_020890855.1 Candidatus Contendibacter sp.
TGATTACCCACTATGTCAATCTGTTTTCAGACATTACCCCGCTCAAGAAGAGTCAGCGCCGTCTGGAGCAGATGGCCTATCACGATGCGCTGACCCAGTTGCCGAATCGGATGCTGTTGGGGGATCGGTTGCGCCAGGCGATGGCTCGAACCCAGCGTGAGGGCGGGCTGCTGGCGGTGGTTTATCTCGATCTGGATGACTTCAAGCCGATCAACGACTGTTTTGGCCATACCGCCGGCGACGGGGTGCTCATCCAGGTAGCCGAGCGGTTGCGCGGCTGTCTGCGCGGCGGCGATACCCTGTCGCGAATCGGCGGCGATGAGTTTGTAGCGCTGATCAGCAATCTGGGCGATATGCGGGATTGCCAACGAGTGCTGACCCGAATGACCGGGGCGCTGGCGAAACCGTTTGTGGTGGCCGGCGAAGAGGCGGTCCTGTCGGCCAGTCTGGGCGTCACCCTGTATCCGCTGGATCCAGTGAATGCCGATGCGCTGATTCGTCACGCCGACCGGGCGATGTACGCGGCCAAGGACGCCGGGCGCAATTGCTATCGACTGTTTGATCGGGATGAAACTACCACCCGGCGACCAGCGTCTGATCAGCCATAATTTTCAACCTGTTGCTTGTAGATTGATTTCCAGGAGACCACTTATGGCCCTGCCTGCTTTACCCAGGTCTTCCCAACTGTCCGCGCCGGGCTGGCTCAAACAGCCGATCCTTTTTGCCGTTATTCTGGCCGGAGTGTTGCTTTGGCTGAGCCTGTTTGTGGTGGAGCCGACCGAAATGGCCGGAGTGCGCCGTTTTGGCGAAGTCACTACTCGTGAACCCTATGGACCGGGTCTGCATCTCAAGTTGCCGCTGATCGACCAGGTGGATCAGTTGCAGGTCTCGCTCGACATCCTGCAAGTGCAGAATTTGACGATGTATACCGTGGATAACCAGTGGGTGAAAATTTCGGTCGGCATGACCTACCAGATTCCCACACCTGCGGTATTCCGCCTGCTCTATCAGGTGGGGCGATCCGGCAATTTCAGCGTCCGTGAAAACGTCGAGCCGATTATCGCCGACCGGGCGATGCGAGTCTTTGCCCGTCGCAACACCATTAAGATTTCCGAGGAGCGCGAGGTCATCGCCAACGAAATCCGGCAAGCAGTGAGCACCCGGCTGGCGGAGCTCTTTGGTCTGGAGGTGATTGATCTGCAAATCGCCAAGATCGAATACAGTCCGACCTTTGCGGCCAGTGTCGAAGCGGCGGTCAAAGCCAAGAACGATGCGGTGGCGGCGGAAAATACGGTGAACCGTATTCGGTTCGAGGCCGAACAGGTGCGGGTTCGCGCCCAGGGTGAGGCCGATGCGGTGGCGATTCAGGCTGAAGGTCAAAAGCGGTCAGTGGTCATTCGCGCTCAGGGCGAAGCGGAAGCGGTGAGGATCATCGGCGAGGCGCAGGCGGCCAATTTACAGGCGCGGGGCGCAGCAGTTGCGGCTTTTCCGGGCATCGTGTCATTGGTGACGGCGGATCGCTGGAATGGGGCGTTGCCGCTGACAATGCTCGGTGAGCACGGCGTTCTGCCTTTGCTGAATCTCAATATGCTGTCGCCGTCGTCTGAGGCTGCGTCTTCGCGCCCAAGCAGTGAGGTTCACTGATTTTGCCGCCTTGCGGAAGCCGGCATGAAAGCATGACTGACCCGCGCTCCGTCATCATTGTTCTGATGGATAGTCGCCTTCACCTTCCTGCTTTTTGAGATCGCTGGGTCATTTATCAATCGTCGTTTTTGGCGGATCAGCGAAGCGCGCCCCTTCTACCCCATTCGGTCAACCCGTGATTAAACCTTAGTTTTGATCGGCAAAAAATCAATATTAGGGATTTTGCATTGTATTCTTGGCGTAAATGGCCTTAACTTCGAGTTCAAAATGATGAACTTTGGGTTTCCCGATGATCACAGCAGCCCAACTGAAAGCAGCACGCGCCTTGATCGGCATGGACCAGCGAATGCTGGCCGAAGCCTCCGGCTTATCCCTGCCCACGATCCAGCGCATGGAAGGCAGCGAGGGCAACATTCGCGGTAATGTCGATTCCCTGGTCAAGCTCATCGCCGCACTG
>JAJHPN010000197.1 GCA_020890855.1 Candidatus Contendibacter sp.
CTGCGGGCCACGGCTTTCGGTGCGAACGTCTTTCAGATAACCGCGCACCCGTTCGCCGATGCGGAACGATTCGCGGGGAATCAGATCCTCGCCGGCGATTTTGGCTTCGACATTGCCGCCCACATCCATGATCACGTCGCTGCGCTCGGTTCGCCGTTCCTTGTCGCGCTCCAAGCGCTTGACTATGCCGCTGAGCAACTCGCCCTTGCGGTGCAAAAAAGCATCCACAATCTGGGCGCGTTCGGCGTCCCGCACTTTCTGGACGATCACTTGCCGGGCGGTCTGCGCAGCGATCCGCCCGCCGAAGTCGGCGTTCTCCAGAGGGACATCGACGACATCGCCGATCTGCGCCTCCGCCCGAAGTTGGCGGGCGGCTGTCAGCATCATTTGCCGATCAGGCGTTTCCAGTGGGGCATCGTCGGCCACCACCTGCCAGCGGCGGAAGGTTTCATAAACGCCACTACGCCGGTTGATAGTGACCTGGACGTCAGGATCGCCCGGATAGCGTTTTTTCGCCGCCGAGGCCAGCGCGATTTCCAGGGCGCCGAAAATGATTTCCTTGCTGACGCCTTTTTCATTGGCGACGGCGTCTACGACCAGCAAAATCTCTTTATTGACGTTGCTTTCTTTGGCGTCTTTCGCATCTTTGCTGTCTTTGCCGCTTTTGCTGTCTCTGCCGCGCATCGCGATCTGCCTCCTAGCCGGTTCCACACGCTGTCATCCCGTCCTAGAGCTTGGGCGCCAGCCGCGCTTTCTCAATCTGATCAAGCGGCGCCCGCCATTCCCGCCCCTCGCTATCGGCCAGCGCCACGAGGCCGTCGCGCATTCCCAGCAAGCGGCCGGTCAGTTTCCGTCGTCCGTCCAGCAATTCGCGTAACTGAATCCGCACGTCCGAGCCGGCAAACCGCTCAAAATGCCCGGCCTCGAACAAGGGCCGGTCAATGCCGGGCGAAGACACTTCCAGGGTGTACGGACCATCAATGGGATCCGCCACTTCCAGGACTCCGCTTAGCTGATGACTGACCCGCTGGCAATCCTCTACGGTGATTCCCTGTTCGCTATCGATATAGACTCGCAATAGCGCATTAGCCCGAGCGCCGTGAAATTCCACGCCAACCAGTTCATAGCCCAAAGTCTGCACCGCCGCCGCCACGATCCGTTTCAGCGTTTGGAAGTCATGACGCATCTTGATCACCAGAAATAAAAAATGGGCCAATGGCCCACGGGGTCACCCATCATGGTTAACTTCGTTTCCAGCCTGTTCATCAATCCCAGATCAGCGCCAGAAACCGCCGCATAAAAAAAGCCCTCGACGGGCTTCCATGAGTTTGGTAGCGGGGGCAGGATTTGAACCTACGACCTTCGGGTTATGAGCCCGACGAGCTACCGGACTGCTCCACCCCGCATCTGAGAGGGTTAAGATAACATGAATTATTGCAATTGCAACCAATTCGACAGTATTTGGCATGGCAGATTCACCAGTCATGCGCTGCACAGCCTCCGGGCGACATCAGCCAATCGCCGGCCCAACGCCCGGCACAGTTGTTTTTCTTCGACGCTCAGCGTAGCGCTGGAATCCGGCCCCGACCAGTGGCTTGGTCCATAAGGTGTTCCGCCGCTACGGGTCGCATTCAACGCCGCTTCGGTGAACGGCACTCCGACCAGCAGCATTCCGTGATGCAACAACGGCAACATCATGCTGATCAGAGTCGATTCATGACCACCATGTAAGGCTGAAGCTGAAGTAAACACTGCCGCCGGTTTGCCAGCCAGCGCTCCCGCCAGCCACAAACCGCCCGTAGAGTCCAGAAAGTGTTTGAGTGGCGCGGCCATATTGCCAAAGCGAGTAGGACTGCCCAGCGCCAGTCCAGCGCATTCTCGCAGATCGTCCAGACTGGCGTAAGGCGGGCCGGTTGCTGGAATATCGGCCGCGACGGCTTCGCAAACTGTCGAAATTGGCGGCACGGTTCGCAACCGCGCCGTCATGCCTTTGACCTCCGCCACGCCTCGCGCTATCTGTCGGGCCATTTCCGCCGTGCCGCCCGTGCGACTGTAGTACAGAACCAGAATTTCCGTCATTGTCGACTGCCTCATGCTTA
>JAJHPN010000254.1 GCA_020890855.1 Candidatus Contendibacter sp.
CTATCCCCGGCCAGGATGGCCCACTAGCAGAAGAAGCGAGTTACAGAAGCGGTATGGGGACAACCCCTCTGGGGGCGAGGTTGGTTAATCTCATTCCTTAATAGAGATTGAGCCTTTCGCAGGTTTACTGTGAGAAATTTCTAATCCATTCAATAGCACCTTGGGCCGGCATTGGTCGCGCGATTCCATAGCCCTGGCCATAGGGGCAGCCCATTTCCCGCAGTAGCAAAAGCTGGCTATTGGTTTCGACGCCCTCGGCGATCACCTCCAAACCCAGTTCGACCGCCAGCGCGAGAATCGCCCGCACCAGCGCTTTGTCAGGGGTCTGGCTTTCGATATCGCGGACGAAAGATTTGTCGATCTTGATCCGGTCCAGGGGGAAACTCTTGAGATAGGCCAATGACGAGTACCCGGTGCCGAAATCATCGAGAGAAATTTTAAATCCACGCTGACGCGCCTCCGCCAGCCAGGCCCGGGTGGCGAGCGAGTCCGCCAACAGTACGCCTTCAGTGATTTCCAGCATCAGATCGTCCGGAGACAGTCGGTGGCCCGCCAATATCGAGTTCAACCAATCCAGGGACAAGCGGTCCGGGATTTGCCGGCCGGAGAGATTGACGGCCAGGTGCAGGTGCGACGCCTCGGTTTTCAACATCGCCAGCCAACGGCAGGCCTCGGTTAGCATCCATTGGCTGAACTCGTGGATGAGACCGGATTCCTCCGCCAGTGGAATAAAACGATCCGGCGGCGTCCATTCCTCCTGGCGGCGGCGCCAGCGGGAGAGAACTTCGAAGCCGTTGACGCGATGATTGCGTAGATCGACGATCGGTTGCAGAAAGAGCGTGAATTCGTCCTTGCACTCCAGGGCATGGCGAAAATCCGCCTCCAGGGCGCGGCGCGCCTGAGCGGCTTCGGTCATCGCCGGTTCGAAGAACTGGAACGTGTTGCGCCCCGCTTCCTTGGCCCGATACATGGCGAGATCTGCGTTGCGAAACAGTTGCGCGCTCTCCTGTCCGTCATCCGGAAAGAGGGTAATTCCGATATTGGCGCTAACATGCGCCGACTGACTGTCGAGGTCGAAGGGTTGGGCCAGCGCGCCGAGAATTTTGACTGCCACCTGAGCAGCGTCCGTGCTCTGCTCCATATCCCGCAGCAGGATGGCGAACTCATCGCTGACCTGGCGGGCGACCGTATCGCTGATACGCACACATCCGAGCAGTCGCTGCGCCGTTTCCTGCAACAGGCGATCACCGGCGACATGACCCAGAGTGTCGTTGATGCTCTTGAAACGATCCAGGCCAATGAATAACAGCGCGAACTTTCGTAGCCCACGCTTGTTCTGCTGGATCGCCTGCCCCAGTCGTTCCAGCAACAGGTTACGGTTGGGTAGGCGAGTCAGGCTGTCATAGTGGGCCTGATAATTGATTTCTTCCGTACTGAGCCTGCGTCGGGTAATGTCGCTGAAAATGGCGACATATTCGATGGTCTGACCTTCCGAGTCGCACACGGCGGTGATGGTCAACCATTCCTGGTAGACCTTGCCGTTCTTACGACGATTCCAAATCTCGCCTTCCCAATAGCCGGCCTCGGTTAGCGTGCGCCACACATGGGCGTAGTGCTCCGCTGGCATTCGCCCCGACTTGAGGATGCGCGGATTTCCACCGATCACTTCCTGCGGTTCGTACCCCGTCACTTTCGTGAAGACGCCATTCACGGCTTTGATGACGCCGCGAGCGTCCGTGACCATGATCGAGTCGGCGCTGGCTTCAAAGACGGTGGCGGCTAGCCGCAGCTTTTCCTCGGCCCGTTTGCGTTCGGTCAGGTCGGCAACCGCCAACAGCAGCAAGGATCTATTGCCGACTTGCCAGCACGCCGGTGGTGCGCTGATCTTTGCGCCTTGCAGGTGCGCGTAAAACGCCGGACCGTGTGCGCGCCGGATGAACAATTCGAGATTTTGTCCCACCGGATTCCTGAATAACGCTCGATAGCGCGCTAGAAATACGCCACGCTCGACATCGGTTGCGCACTCCGAAAAGGACCGGCCTATCAACTGATTCCGTTCCTGATCCACCATCCGGCAGAATGTCTCGTT
>JAJHPN010000038.1 GCA_020890855.1 Candidatus Contendibacter sp.
TGCTTCCGCTAACCCAGCCATACAGCGGATTTGGGCGGGAATCCATTCTGCGGATATCGATCATCTGGGGGAATACAAAGCGTGGTGGCTAGACAGTGGGAAACGAATAGAATCCCATGAATGGGCTGGGGCGCGGGCTATTGAGAAGGGCGAAACCTCGCTGGATGAAGAAATCGAAATCGAATGTTTCGACGGTACGCACAAGATTATTCTTAATTCCGCCTTGCCCATTTGCGGGAATGATGGACAGATCAAAGGTGCGGTGGTTATTAACCAGGACATCACCGATCGCAAGAAAGCTGAAGAAGACATCAAGCATCTGGCGTTCCATGATCCTCTCACCCAACTGCCAAACCGGCGGCTACTGCTAGACCGCCTGCATCAGGCTCTGGCGATCACTACCCGCAGCCAGCGAATGGGCGCGTTACTGTTTCTCGATCTCGACCATTTCAAGGCGCTTAACGATAGCCTTGGCCATCACTATGGCGATCTATTGCTCCAACAAACCGCTAAGCGATTGATAGCCTGTGTCCGTGAAGGCGATACCGTGGCCCGGTTGGGCGGTGATGAATTTGTCATCATGCTGGAAGACCTGAGCGGCAATTCCCAAGAGGCCGCCAGCCAGGCCCGGATTGTCGGGGAGAAGATTCTGGCGGCGTTAGATCAACCATACTGGCTGACCAGCGACGAGTATCACAGCACCTCTAGTGTTGGCGTCACTCTGTTTGGCGACCGCCGGGAGACTGTGGAACAACTGTTGAAGCGCGCTGATCTCGCCATGTACCAGGCTAAAGCGGCAGGTCGCAATACCCTGTGCTTCTCGTAGTTGGAGATGCCGCCAAACTCTTACCACCCATCAGTTCCTGATGACCGAGCAGAGGCGATAGCAGGACAGCAAGGGTTGTTGTATTTGGTTTTGGCTCAATATAGATTCCGGGCTGTTGTTTGGTTACGCCACGAGCAGTTCCAAGAGGGGTCTGAGTAAGCCCTTGCCGCGAATCCGCGCGTTATGCACGAACTGAATTAACCCAGCCGACAACTGGTCGTTCCCCTTCCCCACGATGGGGAAGGGAAAGAGGGGGAAATTACAGGTAGCGCCAGTACAGATAGACCGTACTGATCGCGATGGACATCAGCATAATCGGGAAGGCCATCAGGGTGTATTGCACGAAACGGATCGGTTGCCCAGCCCGTTCAGCGAACCCGGCCACCACCAGATTGGCGCTAGCCCCGACCAGGGTGCCATTGCCCCCCAGGCAAGCGCCTAGCGACAGCGCCCACCACAGGGGCATCAAGCCTTCCGGCCCGCCAAAGGTCGGCGCCATCGCCTTGATCAGCGGGATCATGGTGGCGACAAAAGGAATGTTGTCGATGATCGCCGACAAAATGGCTGACGACCACAAAATAACCATCGCTGTCGCCGTCAGACTACCCCCGGTCAGCGCCAGCATCTTGTCAGCCAGCAGTTTGAGCAGGCCGGTGCTTTCTACCCCAGACACCACAATGAACAGGCCAACGAAGAAGAAAATGGTGATCCATTCCACTTCGTTAAAGGCGTCCAGAACGTGCTTGCTCTGGTGTTCGGGGTCGTGACCAAAATTGGCCAGCAACAGCAGCAGGGCCGCGCCGGTCATCGCCACTGTCGCCGCTTCCAGCCCTAACCCGTGGGCAAAGACAAACCCGCCGATCACCAGACCAATCACGCTCAGACATTGCTTGAGCAAGCGCACATCAGTAATCGCTTCGTACTCATTGAACTGCATCACCCGTTGCCGATCCTCTGGCGCAGCGCGGAGATGCCGACCCCAAATGAAGTAGATCGGAACCAGCGTCGCCGCCATGATGACCAGGATGGCCGGGGTCAGGTTATAAGCGAAATCGTTGAAGGTCAGGCCGGTCGCCGAGCCGATCATGATGTTGGGCGGGTCGCCGATCAGAGTCGCGGTGCCGCCGATGTTGGACGCAAAGATCATCGCAAACAGGTAGGGGTACGGCTTGACCTTGAGTTCTTCGGTAATCAGCAGCGTGACCGGCACCACCAGCAGCACCGTGGTCACGTTATCCAGAAACGCCGAGGTGGTGGCGGTCACCAGCGAGATCATCACCAGAATGCCCCAGGGATTGGCGTTGACCTTCTTGGCCGACCAGATCGCCAGAAACTGAAAAATCCCGGATTGGCGAGTAATGGCGACGATCAGCATCATGCCGATCAGCAAGCCGATGGTGTTGAAGTCAACGCCGCGAATCGCCGCTTCCTGATTGAGAATGCCGAGAATGATCATCAACCCGGCCGCCACCAGCGACACAATGGCGCGGTTGATTTTCTCGCTCATGACCACCCCGTAGGTGATCACGAACAAAATTGCAGCCAGCCACATGGTTCCCGCCGAGGCGACTTCAGTAGAACCGTGCATTTAAGCGTCCTCTCCCGTTAGCTTCTTAAATACATCCCAGAACGAAATAATGCCCTCCAGCCGTTGGTTGCTTTTATCCACAACTGGAATACTGGTCGTCCGACCCTGCAACATCAGCAGCATAATCTCCATGCTGGATGTCTCGAGATGCATGACCGGCGCCTCGGTGCTCAGCCAATTGAGCACCGGCTCGTTGCCGCGTTCACGCAGGCGCTGGGCCAAGTCCTCAGTGCTCTCATTGACGAAAGAGACATCGCTCAATCCTTCTTTCATCGTGACCGCCTTGGGCAGGGTCAAACGCAGCAACGAATAAATGCTGAACGTGCCCACATAGCGACCCTGGGCATCAATGACCGGCAAGTGGCGCAAGTGATGGCTGAGAATGAGCGCAGTAGCCGTCGCTACCGTGTCCGTGGGCCGCAATGTCATTGGTTGCGGGTTCATCAGGGTTCGGGCAGTCATGGAAAACCTTTGAGTGTTGAAAATGCAGGCGATTGAACAGCTTCTCGCCGGAGAAAAGGCAACCGTACAGGTCCGTAAACTCAATCCCAGAATACCGGGACCATCTCGCTATCTTGAGATACGGACTGAATAACTGGTTGGATTAACAAGAAATCCATAAAGAGCATAGCGGGAAATCGGTGGATGACAACCCGGAGCCTTCACGGGCTGGCCTTTGCGGCCAGCTCCGCAAAAGTTTTGGCAGGCGTCAATTCGGGCAGAACCGGTAGCCGATGCCGGTTTCGGTGAGGAAGTGGCGGGGCCGCGCCGGATCGGCCTCCAGCTTCTGGCGTAGATGGCCCATATAAACGCGCAGATAGTGGCCGCGCTCCACATAGGCTGGCCCCCACACGTCCCGCAGCAGTTGGCGATGGGTCAGCACCTTGCCGGATTGGGTAATCAGGGTTGCCAATAACCGGAATTCAATCGGCGTGACATGGATCAACTGCTGACTGCGAGTCACCTGGCGATGCTCCAGATCCACGCTGATTTCACCGAAAACGATGAGCGCGGAGCCGGACGGCTCACGCACCTGCCGCCGGCGCACCGCCCGCACCCGCGCCAGCAATTCCGCCACCCCGAACGGCTTAATCAGGTAATCATCAGCGCCGGCGTCCAGCGCCTCAACCTTGTCGTACTCCTCGACTCGGGCCGACAGCACCAGCACCGGCATTCCGCTCCAGGTCCGCAGATCGCGGATGAAGATGACGCCATCGCTGTCCGGCAGACCGAGATCGAGAATCACCAGGTCCGGTTTGCGGGCCCCGGCCTCCAGCAATCCGCGCTGCACAGTATCGGCTTCATAAACCCGATAGCCTTCGCCCTCGAGCGCAGAACGAACGAAACGGCGAATCGGCGCTTCGTCCTCAACGATCAATGCGGTCAATGGCGCTTCCAGCGTAGCGTTCATGGTTACGAATCTCCCTCTTCCGCCTCCAGCGGCGGTGGTGGCTCCAACGGCAGGGTGAAGGTAAATACCGCGCCGCCGCTGGCCCGGTTGGCGGCTTGAATTTGTCCGCCGTGGGCCTCAATGATCGCCTGGCAGATTGACAGCCCCAAACCGACGCCCGGCGCCGTCGATTCGTCGTGGCCCCGGGTAAATTTTTCAAACAAATGCTGTTCATGACCCATCGGCAAGCCCGGCCCCTCATCCCAGACCTCGACCGTCAGGCGATCAGGACTGGCTGTTGCATTCACTCCGATAGCGGCGCCGGCTGGGGCGTATTTGGCGGCGTTTTCCAGCAGATTGACCAGAACCCGTTCGATCAGCACCGCATCGCAGTTGATCAGCGGTAAGTCCGGATCGAGCGCCAACTGTAGTGGGTGAGCGCGTAAGGGGTGCTCCAACAGGCGCGTCGCTGAACCGACCAGCTCCTCCAGCGATTGCCAATCCTTGCGCAGCCGCATTCCCCCCGCTTGCAACTTGGCCATGTCCAGCAGGTTATTGACCAGTAGCGCCATGCGCACCGCCTGCTGATGAATCGCCGTCAGCGGCTCCTGATAGGGCGACTGTTCGGCGGTCAACTCCAGCGCCAGGGTTTCCGCCAGGCCAATCAGCGCTGTCAGCGGCGTGCGCAGATCGTGGGACAGCGCCGACAACAGCGAATTACGCATCCGCTCCGATTCCATTTTCACCAGCGTATCGCGGGCCACTGCGACGAAATGCACCCGTTCCAGCGCAATCGCAATCAGCGCAGCGAAGGTATCCAGCAAGCGGCGCTGTTCCGGGATCAGCAATCGGCGGCGCTGTTCCGGCGCGACCACCAACACGCCGCGCGTTCGCAACGGCGCTTTGAGCGGCAGGTACAAAAACGCCGCGGCCGGCAGCGTGTCGGTGCCAAAACCGGCGGGGGCGTTGCGGTCAAAACACCACTGGGCAATCGCCAAATCGACTTTTGGCCAACCGGGCCGGATTGGCGGTTGCTGCAACCGGTCATGCTCATCGGGCAACAGCAATCGCGTCTTGGCCCGGAAGCTGGCTTCGACACAGCGCCCGCTGATCTCGATGACCTGATCCTCGGTGAGCGCGCCGGACAGTTCGCGAGCCATTTCATACAGATGACGGGCGCGTTCCTCGCGGGCGCTCGCTACCCCGGCCTGATAGCGAAACCGGGCAGTCAATTGCCCGACGACTAAACCTACGATCAGCATTACCGAGAAGGTCAGCAGGTAATGCCAATCATCGACGGCGAACGAAAAGCGCGGCGGCACGAAGAAAAAATTGAACGCCGCCACGCTGACCATCGCGGCCAGCACCGCCGGCCCGCGCCCATACCACACCGCAGTTCCCACCACGCCTAGCAGAAGCAGCATGATGATGTTGGTCAGATCGAGCAAGGGATAGAGCGGCATTGTCGCCAGCGTACAACCCAGACAGATCAACAACGCCGCACCGTAGCGTTGCGGCGGACGCGACAAATAAACCCGATCTTCATCCCCGGATTCGACCATTGAGCTAAGCGAACGGCGGGGCGCGTCATCTCGCGCTATCGTCAACAAATCAAGATCGGGGGCTAGTCGGGCGAGCCGATCCGCCAGCGACGGCCACGGCCAGCGCCACCGCCAGCGGCGTGGCCGGCGGCGTCCGACCACCAACCGGCCCAGGCCGTGCGCCCGGGCGTATTCGATCATCGCCAGCGCGACGTTATCAGCGGCCATGGTGGCGGTATGGGCGCCCAGGTCTTGGGCCAGCTTGAGAGTAGTCAGGATCGCCCGGCGCTGGCGCTCCGGCAGTTGTTGCAGGGCCGGAGTTTCTACATACAGGGCGTGCCACTCGCAATCCAGCTTGCTGGCCAGTCGGCTGACGGCCCGCACCAGCGCATCGGCGTCCGGGTCGGGGCCGAGACCGAGCAGCAGCGCGTCACGGACCGGTGGCGGGATTCCCCCATCCTGCCGCCGGTAGCTCTGCATTTCGTCGTCGACCCGGTCGGCGGTGCGGCGCAGCGCCAATTCACGCAGCGCGATCAAATTGCCTTTGCGGAAAAAGTTCTGAATGGCGCGTTCGGCCTGATCGGGCAGATAAACTTTGCCTTCCCGGAGGCGCTGCAACAGTTCATCGGGTGGCAAATCGACCAGCACCACTTCATCGGCCTGGTCGAATACCCGATCGGTGACCGTCTCCCACACCCGGATGCCGGTGATGCCGCCGACTACGTCGTTCAGGCTTTCCAGATGCTGAACATTGACCGTGGTCAGGACATCGATCCCTGCTTCCAGCAGTTCCTCGACATCCTGCCAGCGTTTCGGATGCCGGCAGCCGGGAATGTTGCTGTGCGCCAGTTCGTCCACCAGAATCAGCGCTGGCCGCCGCGCCAGCGCGCCATCGAGATCGAACTCCCGGAGGGTCCGATCCCGGTGCGGAATTTCCCGGAGCGGCAGAATTTCGAGGCCTTCCAGCAACCCGGCGGTTTCCTGGCGACCGTGGGTTTCAACGATGCCCACCACCACATCCAGGCCCTGCTCGCGCCACTGGCGGGCGGCCAGCAGCATGGCGTAGGTTTTGCCGACACCCGCCGATGCGCCGAAAAAGATTTTCAGCTTGCCGCGCCGGGACCGCGCCTCATCCTGCTTGATGCGGCTCAAGAGCTGATCGGGATTAGGACGGCGGTCATCAACCATCAACATTCCTTACACCAATAGTCTGCTATCGTTAGCCAGCCTGAAACAGACATCCTGCTGTTGGTTCGCTGCTGGACACAGGGCCGGAATAGCCCGGCGGCCTCACTTTTTTCGGCGCGGCTTCCACCAGATTCTCAGCAGCACCTTAGACCGGTCCCACCAGGTCAGCCGCTCGTTGGCCAGGGCTTCGAGGAAATCCGAAAGCACCTTGGCGTTGGCGACCGCATAGTTGACCAGCAGAATGCTGGGAATCAGCACCATCACGAAAATCAGCAGCTTGACCGAAACTGGATTACTGGTTTCATCGAAGATATTCATACCCAGGAACCCGGTCGAAACAGTGGCGATCAGTCCCAGCGTAGTCACCACGGTCAGCCGCACTACCGTATTCGCCTGCCGCCGTAAACTGTCGCTATCCAGGTATTGATTCATTTCCTTCACCTCCGCACTGACATCCTGGTAAATCCGGTCCGTGTCGAGATGGTGAGTCAGCATCCGAAACAAGTCCCGGACTTGCGCCTGGTTGGACACCTCGTGAAACCAGTAGCGGTGAGTGAAACGCAGAAAGGTTTCCATGACGCGGCGAATTTCCCGTTTGAAAGCTTTGACCGAATCCACGTCACGGATGTCAAGCTGGCTGATCGCCGCCGCCAGCCATTCCGAAAACAGCATTAAAGTGGCTTTGTGGAAATGAGCGATCAGATTGACCAGGAAATACTGGTGACGAAATTGACCGAGCACGCCGGCGTCCGGGTCGGTGAAAAAGCGTTCGCTGGCCTTGCCCACCATCACAAAGGCATGGCCGCAACATAAATAGCGGCTACTGAATGTCGGATTCAGCGGATCCCAGAATTTGTCGTAGCAGTACTGCTGTTCAAACTGCGCCAGTTCCCGCTCGGAGTAAGGCAGCGTATCAGAAGATCCCGGCTTGGTATTTAACGCCAGCCGGGCAAAATCGCCACGGGTCAGGACTTTTGGATCGTCAAAGCTGAGATAAGCCAACAGCGGCATTCGGTGATATTCGACCTGACGATACAGCATCACGCCTTCATGATCGGAATGGTAGAGCGCCAGTGGCCGCAGCAGATATTCCCAATGGGCGGCGATATTGGGGGAACGGTGCTGACCGACGAACGGAAGGTATTGACGCCGATCCTCATAGTCAGACACCGCCAGCGTCTCGCCCGCTGCCGACAACCATTCCACCCGATGCGGACATTGCCCGCCCTGGCCATTCGCTTCCCAATAGGCTGGATAAGCGCGACCCAGTTTGAATAGCGCCTCCTGAGCCAGCAGTAACGGCAGGTCATTGGCGAAGAATTCCACCGCCAGGATGATGATGTCGAGGTCGTAAAAGAAGTAAAGATCGATATGCGCGACCTCGAACGCCACTGGCGGTGATTGATCGTCAAAAGTGACCCGCATTCGATCAATGCCTCGGCGCCGGAAAACCCGAATCGGCGATTGGCCGTAGCCGGTCAAACCTTCGCGGCCCATCCCTTCGCCATACAAAAAGCGCTGGACATAAGGCAGAAAAGTGACGAATTCCTTGTAATGCCGCTCCTGAAAATCGGCCGGATCGCCAAATTCGTCCACCACTTCCCGCCAGGGACATTGCTCGCCCAATGCTTCCAGCAACTCCCAGTATTTGGAAATATGGCTTCCTTCCGCTTGGCCGGGAATGACCCGCAATGGCCAGAGCAGAATTTGGCGGAAATGGCGGACTACGGGAGCAGCAGGTTGGGTCGAATTGCTCACTGGGTATCCTTAGGGTTCTTGCTGGCGC
>JAJHPN010000373.1 GCA_020890855.1 Candidatus Contendibacter sp.
ACCCGGATGCTCAAGCTCTGGGCCTGCTGGGTCAGCACCGCCATCGCCCGGCGGCTGTTCTCATCCTTGGCCTTGGCCAGCCGCTCAATCAAGCTGCCATCGAGCTTGATGTAATTGGGGGTCAGTTCCCGGAGCAATCGATCCGAATGAGTTTTGCCGCCAAAATGGGACAAAGCCACGTTACAGCCCAGCGTTTTCAGCCGGCCGCGCAATTGCCGGACTTCTTCAAAGCATTCATCGGCGTCGTCTTCCTTGATTTCCAGCACCAGTTGCTCCGGCGGCAACCGGCTGTCCTTGAAACATTTGCTGAGCCAGTCGATAAAATCGCGGTCCATGATGGAATTACGGGAAATCCGGGCAAACAGGACGGGCAACCGGGTTCCTGCTTTCTGTAGTTCGATCAGCGCTGACAAACCACGAATCATCGTCCATTTGTCCAAGGCGCTCATCAGGCCGTAACGCACCGCGACGCCGGCCAGTTTATCGACTGGCTGGAGCTTGTCGGCCTCATCCAGCATCCGCAGATAGACTTTATAGCGAGCCTCTTCGGCATTTTCAAAGCTGACAATCGGTTGATAAATCAGGCTCAGATGACCGTTGGTCAGGGCGTTGCGAATCTGGCGGATGGCGGCTTCATCCTGTTCGCTGATCGCGCCGACGCCCGACCGTTCCGGTTCCGCTTTCGACAGCGCGTACACTTCGATCTGGCTGCCGCCCTTCTGGTGAGCCGCCTCACAGGCGCGGTCGGCATGGGACAGCATCTGGATCGGGGTTTCGTGGGTGTCGCTGGCCCGGTAAATCCCGATGCAACAGGTCGTGGTGAACAATTTACCGTTGATATTGAAACTGGTTTCAGCGATGGTCTGGCAAATGCGTTCGGCTAGCTTGGAAGATTCGGTAGACGAATTTTCGGGCAGATAAATGGCGAAGACCCCGCTGGCAAAGTGAGCGGCGATATCCCCCGGTTCCAGCATGGCCTTGACCAAAGCGGCGGCGTCGCGCACGAATTGTTCAATGGCTTCAAACCCCATGGCGTAACGGATCGTGGCGTAATCCGTCAGCAAAATATACAGCACCGCGCCGTTATGTCCGATCTCCATGCTCTCCAGCAGAAACCGCCGGCTGTGCAGCCCGCTCACCTCATCGAACTTGAGCATCTCCTCCATCTGCTGGTTGTACGCGATCTTTTCCGGGGTAACGTCCCGCACGATAATCTGGGTGCAAGGCTCGTCATTCATCCGGGTCGGCGCACACTCCAGCAGGATCGGAAAGGTCTGGCCGTTGCTGCGCACTCCAACCAGTTCCACCGGTTCGATCGCCTTGCCGGAGCGGATGCTGCGGCGCAAAACGCTTTTCAGCGCATCCCGGTAACCCGGCGGCACCATATGCACCAACTGGATAGCGGACAGTTCCTCCTTGTGCCCATAACCGAACAGCCGCAGATAGGCTGAATTGGCGTAGATATGAACGCCCTCGTGAATGTAGGCCAGGGCTTCCTGGATATTTTCCAGCAACGCCTGACTGCGGTTCTCGCTTTCCTTGAAACGGATCTCGAAGGACTGACCGCGCTTGCGGGTTTGCAGGTGGTGCAGTTCCTTGCGGATGACCGCCACCAGATGATCGGCATCGTCCAAGTAGAAGTAGTTGTCGGCGCCTTCTTCCAGCAGACGGGCCGGTTTGTGCCGCTGTTGCTGGTTATCGTCCACCACCGCGATGATCGGGATATCCTGCCCGGATTCTCCAACCATCAGCCGCACCTGGGCCAGGGTAGGCAGATCGTCGGCCAACCGCAGCAGAATCAGATCCAGCGGCTGATAATCAATGGCGCTGCGTGTTTCATCGCTTTGGTCGGAATGGATCAACTCAAGCTGATAACCATCGCCTCGCAAGGTTTTGACAATATGATCAATGTCGGATCGGGAGCGATCCACGACAAGCAGATTGATGACGGTAGGATCAGACACGCTTTACCAACCTCTGCTGAGAACCAGAACCCGATGAAAAATCATCCGCCAGGCATGGCCGGCGCAGGGGTCTGAGTGGTTTGCCCGACGGTCGCCGGGACACTGTATTCAAGATAGCCAACGCCCTGGCTGTTTTCATCGCCTCAGAAAAACCGCCAACATGGCGTCTGACGCGAAATAACCTTTTGCGGCTATCATACTTGGTTTTCATGGCTCAATCACTTTTGGCTCAAGGCAGGTTATTGCATGGCGACGTATAGCACCAATGAATTCAAGAGCGGACTGAAGATCATGCTGGATGGCGATCCCTACGCCATTGTGGACAACGAGTTCGTCAAACCTGGCAAGGGCCAGGCGTTCAACCGGGTCAAGATCCGCAATCTCAAGACCGGACGGGTGATCGAGCGCACCTTCAAGTCGGGCGACACTGCCGAAGGGGCCGACGTGGTCGATGTGGAATTGCAATATCTCTACACCGATGGCGAGTACTGGCACTTCATGGACCAGCAGAATTACGAGCAATTGACCGCCGACGCCGCTGCAATGGGCGATTCGGCCAAGTGGTTAAAAGAGCAAGCTATTTGTCAGGTAACGCTGTGGAATGGCATTCCCTTGAGCGTGACTCCGCCCATCTTCGTGATCATGACGATCATCGAAACCGACCCTGGCCTGCGCGGCGACACCTCCGGCGGCGGCGGCAAACCGGCCACTCTGGAAACCGGAGCAGTGGTGCGGGTGCCGCTATTCGTGCAGAGTGGTGAAGTCATCAAGGTGGATACCCGAACGGGCGAGTATGTTTCCCGGGTCAAGGAATAACCGGGGACTCCTGTTCACCGAGATCAAAAACCACCGCGCGTCGGGCCGGAATGCGGCAGGGGTCGTCGAGTCGCCCCGTCCGCCGATGCTACGCAATGGAAGCTGATCGCCAACCACGGGACTACTTGGAGGAAGAGGTCATCATGCCCTGCATTACCTTCGACGATCTGCAACATGCCGACACCCGCCATGCGGTCCAGGTGGCTGATCGGGTCTGGTGGGTTGGGCATGAGCAGGAAAACGACATTTTTCAATGTCATGTCTATTTGATCGAGCGGGGCGATCAGTCGGTGCTGCTCGATCCCGGTTCGATGCTGACTTTCCGCCATACGCTACGCAAAATCGAAGAAATTATTCCGTTCAATCACATCCGCTATTTTGTCTGCCACCATCAGGACCCTGATATTACCAGCGCTTTGCCGCTGATCGATCAGATCATCGGACGGGATGATGCGGTCCTGGTGACCCATTGGCGGACCAAGATGCTGATCAAGCATTATGGCTTGCGGCTGCCGTTCTGGCTGGTGGAGGAGCATGACTGGAAGCTGCCGCTGGAAGATCGCAACGTGGAGTTCGTGTTTACCCCTTACGCTCATTTTCCCGGCGCGATTTGCACCTTTGATCCGGTGTCGCAAGTGCTGTTTTCCAGCGATATTTTCGGCGGGCTGACCCCGGAGTTCGCGCTGGTGGCGCAGGATGAGCGCTATTTCGAAGCGATGCGGCCCTTTCACGAACACTATATGCCCAGCCGAGACATCCTTGGCTATGCGCTGCGGGCCATTGAACGCCACCCCATCCGGATGATTGCCCCCCAGCACGGCTCGATCATTCCTGAGCATCTGGTCAGCTCGATGATCAACAAGCTCAAAACTCTCGATTGCGGGTTGTATCTGATCGCTCGGGGCGATACCGACATCCAGAAGTTGTCGCAACTCAATCAGACCCTGCGCGACATTACCCAGACCATGCTGGTTTACCGCGATTTCCGCGATATTGCCGGCAGCCTGCTGGACATTACCCGACGGGTGTTGCCGGCGGTGTCGCTGGAATTCTACGCCCGGCTGGATGAGCGCCGGGTGCTGCACCTGGCTCCAGAGAGCCGTTACCGGGGTATCGAAGTCGAATCACCCGCCGCAGTGACCCGGATTCTCGATCTGGATCGCAAGCAGTGGGGCGAGTTGAACACTATTGGAGTGGTGGAGTTCATGCTGGCTCAGGACGGCGACGAGACGCCAACCCTGACTTTGCCGCTGTTCTCACCGGACAAGGGGACGGCGCAGGCGGTCACCATCGTCAAGCTGGTTGAACCAGTGATCGCCAATGAGGAATTGCGCCAGATCATCGAACAGATGAGCGTACCGTTGCAGGTGGCGGTGGAGCGGGAGGTCATCTACCGACAGCTGGATATGGAGCGGCAGCGGATTTACGAGCGGTCAATCCGCGATCCGCTGACGGGTCTGTTCACCCGTATTTATATGCAGGAAGTGGTGCAACGCCTGTTTGATATTCAGGATCGCAGCCCTGGCAACGGGCTGGCGGTGCTGATGCTCGATATCGACCACTTCAAGCACATCAACGATAGCTATGGACACAATCAGGGCGATGTGGTGTTGCGGCGGGTGGCGGTGGAAATTCTCGACACGGCGCGCGGCAGCGACATTCCAGTGCGGCTGGGTGGCGAAGAATTCGCCATTTTCGTGGCTGGCGATGTGGTGTCCCAAATCACTCCTTTTTCCGAACGGCTGCGGGCGCAGATCGCGAGCATTCGCTTCGACGCGCCCATGCTCGCACGAACCGTGACCGTCAGCATCGGCGTTGCGGTTCGCCAACCCCTGGAAACTCTGCTGGATTTGATTCAACGCGCCGACGCTGCCCTGTATGAGGCCAAGAACAATGGCCGCAACCGGGTCTGCCGGGCGGCAGCGGAATTAATCTGAAGGTGGCTATGGAGGATGCGCCCGCCTGGCGACCCGGCGCAGATTGGGCGACGCTGCGGTTAAGAGCGAAAATGTTGGCGCAAATTCGCGCCTTTTTTGCCCTGCGCGAAGTGCTGGAAGTTGAAACCCCGGCGCTATCAGCAGCGGCGATCCCCGATCCCCACCTGTCCAGTTTCGCCGTCCACTACACCGGGCCGGGCTCGCGCCACGGCCAGACGCTTTATCTGCACACTTCGCCCGAATTCGCGATGAAACGGCTGTTGGCGGCGGGCAGCGGCTGTATTTACCAGATCGCCCGGGTGTTCCGCGACGGAGAAGCGGGCCGCCGCCATAATCCTGAATTTACCCTGCTGGAATGGTATCGGGTCGGCTTCGACCATCACCGGTTGATGGATGAAACAGCAGCGCTGGTTGCGGAATTGCTGGCTGGGCGCTTGTCATTGCAGAAACCGGAGCGGTTGAGTTATCAGGAAATTTTTCAGCGGCGTCTCGGCTTGGACCCGCACCGGGCGACCGTCGCAGAGCTGGCTGCGGGCGCGGCGGCGCAGAACGTGCCGATCCCGTCGGGAATGCCCTTAAACGACCCTGATCCTTGGCTCAACTTGTTGTTGACCCACCGCATCGAGCCGGAGCTGGGTCAGGGCCGGTTGACCTTTGTCTATGACTATCCGGTTTCGCAGGCGGCGCTGGCCCGGTTGCGGCCCGGCGATCCGCCGGTGGGGGAACGCTTCGAGCTGTATTTGAACGGCGTCGAGCTGGCGAACGGTTTTCACGAACTGGGCGACGCCATTGAGCAGCGTCGCCGGTTTGTCGCGGAGAATGCCGTGCGGCGGGCGGCGGGATTACCGGCAATGCCGGTGGATGAAGCTTTGCTGGCGGCGCTGGCGGCGGGATTGCCGAAATGCGCTGGCGTGGCGCTGGGTTTTGATCGATTAGTCATGCTGGCGGCGGGCAAAGCGTCCATTCAACCAACGATGGCCTTCGCCATCGACCGCGCTTGAGGAAACGGCGACACTGCTGACTCTTTAAAATATCAATGGAGAACCTGGATGGCTGGCACTACTCTGCGAATCACCATGCTGGGGCCGCGAGGCGTTGGTAAAACCAGCTTGTTGGCCTCCATGTATAATGAATTTGATGTCGCCGTTAAAAACATTGGCGGACTCACCCTTATTCCCAGTACTGAAACATCGCGGATTCTGTCCGAACGGCTGGCTGAACTGAAACGGCAAACCGCAGTATTGAGTTCCGGATACGACAGCAGCGGAACTGGCGTATCGGGCACCGCCGTATCCCGCGAGTTTTTGTTCGAGTTGGGTTTAATCGCCAAGCCGATGGAACTTAAACTCATTTTCACTGATTTTCCTGGTGGGTTCGTAGCGATTCAATTTTCTGAGTCGTATGAAAAAAGACATCGCCGTCGCCATTACCCCCGTACAAACCCTGGGTGGCGTACATTTTATCGGTTGCGGCGATCAGGAAAAACCAGTGTTCCTGTTCGAGAAAAAGCCGGAAATGATCCTGTACTCGCCGCGTGCTGTCGAACAGCCGCTACTTTACAGTCTGAGTTTTATACTGCGCGGGCTGGCGGGCAGTTATCGCCGTTTTCTCAGGAGCGAGTTAAGCGAGCTTCTTGAAGAGGTCATTGGCGATTTTCTCCAATACCGCAAGCAGGGTGCCGAAGGTTACCAAATCCTGCAAGGCGCCCGGCTGTTATAACCACAACCGGTGGTCCGCAGCGCTTCAGGAAACAGCCAATGGCCGGTTTCCGCTGACTTTCGCCAGTCGCTGGCCCATTTTCACCACGGACCCAGCCCGCAATTCCGCCCCCCAGCGCACCGCATTAGGGCCAAACAGCACAATCACGGTTGAACCCATATTGAACCGGCCCATTTCCGCACCCTTGTCCAGTCGCACCGCGCCTGCGCCAGTCATCGGATAGCTCCAGCGGTAGATAGCCGTACCCAGCGGCGGAGTAATTGCTCCGGCCCACACGGTTTCAATCGAGGCGACATTGATTGCGCCCACCAGCACCAGCGCCATGGGTCCCGCTGGCGTATCAAACAGGGTTACGACCCGTTCGTTGCGGGCGAACAGGTTTGGCACGACCTGCGTGGTCAGCGGCGAGACGCTGAACAGCTTGCCGGGAATATGCACCATCTCCCGCAACCGCCCGGCCAGTGGCAAGTGAATCCGGTGGTAGTCGCCAGGGGATAGATACAGGGTGACGAATCCACCGTTCTGGAAGGGCTGCGCCCGCTCCGGATCGCCGCCGAGCAGCGCCGTCAGCGAGAAGTTGCGCCCCTTGGCCTGCAACAACGTATCGGCGTCGGCCTTGCCGATCTGGCTGATCACACCGTCCACCGGACAACACGCTATCCGGTCGCCCGCCGCAATCAGCCGCGCTCCGGGCTTGAGCGCGCGAGTGAAAAAAGCGTTGAAATCAGGATAGGCTCGCAAATCCGGCTCCAGCGCCTCGGCCAGCTTGACCGGGTAATGCTGGATGAACCAGCGAATCAGCCGATCCTTGAGCCATGGGGTTTGCGCCCGGGTCAGCCGGTAGGTTAGCCGGGTCAGCAACCGCTGCGGCAACAGATATTGCGGCAGGTTGCGAAGCTGATCGTTGAGGGACGCCGGAACGTTGGGACTAGCAGTCAGGGTCATGGCCGTGAGGGTGGCAGCGATAGCAGCGGGTGATAGAGGCGCAGGATCATACCCGCCCCCCGGTTGAAACGGTAGAATGCCCCGGTCATCGTCCTTCTTCCCGCACCACATTGTTTAAGGAGCCGCCATGGCCGCTTTAATCGATCCCCGTGATCCTGCCCTGCAACCCATGAGTCCGCCGAATCTGCCGCTGGCCGGCAAAAAGGCGCTCGTCGTCGGCGTCGCTAACAAGGATTCCATCGCCTACGGCTGCGCCCGCGCCTTCCGGGCGTTTGGGGCCGAGGTGGCGATGACCTACCTGAATGAGAAGACCCGCCCCTATACCCAGATTCTGGCCGACGCCCTGGATGTACCGCCGGAACTCTACCTGCCTTGCGATGTGCGCGAACCCGGCCAGGTCGAGGCGGTGTTTGCAGCCGTTGAAAAACACTGGGGCAAACTGAATATCCTGCTGCACTCCATCGCCTTCAGCCCGCGTGAAGACCTGCATGGACGGGTCACTGATTGCTCGCTGGCCGGCTTCCTGTCAACGATGGAAGTTTCGGCCTGGTCATTTATCCGCATGGTGCATCTGGCCGAACCCTTGCTGGAAAAGGAAGGCGGGGCCGCGTTCACTCTGAGCTATTTCGGCGGCGAGAAAGTCGTCCCGCATTACGGGATCATGGGGACGGCCAAGTCGGCGCTGGAAACCGCCGCCAAATACATGGCCGCTGAACTGGGGCCAAAGGGCATCCGGATCAACATCATCTCGCCGGGGCCGGTGATGACCCGCGCCGCCTCCGGCATTGACCGCTTTGACGAACTGCTGGATCGCACCCGGGAACGCGCCCCGACCCATTCGCTGGTCACGCCGGATCAGGTTGGGCTTGCCACGGCCGCGCTGGCTTGCGACTTCGCCAGCATCGTCACCGGTGAAGTGCTGT
>JAJHPN010000327.1 GCA_020890855.1 Candidatus Contendibacter sp.
AAAAAGATCCAGCCCGCCACCCATTAATTGCCAATCTTCCAGCCAGACCCGAAATGGTTCAGCCTGCGCTCCAGCCAGTCCCACTGCGCTTCGACTGAATCGCTCAAAACTGTAATGCCGGTTATTCACAACATCGGCGAGTGCGAAATGGCCCATATAAATCTGCTGGGTCCGCCACGCTGAATCGGCAACCGGCGATGTCGGAGCCAGCGCGATCCGAAATAAGGTGAGCTGATAGCCAAACTGCCGGCCGGTCGCATCGGTCAGATGACCCGTGGCATACCACCATTCATTACGGAATTGCGGGTGCGGGCCGTGATCGGCGGGAAAATGGAACGGCTGCGGTTCATAGGCGCGTTGATAACCGATGTGATCGCCGCCGCCCAAGGCGGAACCGACCGTGACGCGGTCCGCCGCCACCGGAGGGGGGGGCCAGAGCCAATAGCCGACCAGAGCGGCGACCATCAGCCCGACGGCCAGTAAGCCAAACGGCTTAATTCGGTTTAGCGTCGCGGACATGGGTTGATCGCCACTGGCTAGCCAGTTGCCGAGCCTGCGCCCGGTCCGCTTCAGTCAACTGGCCAGCGACGGCGGCCAAGGGTTGCGTCGCCCCGGCATAGCCGCCCGACGCTGCCAGATCCAGCCACTGATGCGCCTTAATCCCGTCCGGGATCACCCCCTGACCATTGGCGTACAACATGCCCAAGCCATATTGCGCTAAGGGTAAATCGTGGTTGGCGGCTTTCTCGAACCAGATGAACGCCTGCCGGTCATCGCGGGGCACGCCACGCCCGGTGGCGTAACGCAACCCCAGCAGCACCTGGGCCAGCGGCCACTCCTGGTCAGCGGCCTTGCGATACCACTCCAGGGCCTTCGCCTCGTCTTTGGGCAAGCCCCCCTGACCTTCGGCATAGATCAGGCCCAGGTTCAACTGAGCAGCCGGAAAACCCTGGTCAGCGGCCTTGCGATACCAAGCGGCGGCCTGGGCGAGATCGCGGGGCGTTCCTCGTCCAACGGCATACAGGACGCCAAGATTGAATTCCGCCTCGGCATTGCCGGATTTCGCCGCCTCGCGAAACCATTGCAGGGCTTGCCGGTCATCCTGCGACACCCCGACGCCGGTGGCGTACATCCCGGCCAGCGCCTGTTGGGCGGCAGGCAAGCCGCCTTCGGCGGCTTTACGGTACCAGGCGGCAGCCTGACCCTCATCACGGCCGACGGCCTGGCCTCTGGCGTAGGCGGCCCCCAACTGGTAGCAGGCATCGGCATCGCCCTGTTCCGCCGCCTTGCGCAACCAGTCCAGCCCGATCCGGGGATCGCGAGCAACGCCACGACCCGCCAGGTAGCGTTCCGCCAACCGGATCTGGGCTTCTGGATGGCCACCCTGGGCCGCCTGTTCCAACAGTTGCGTCCCCTTGGCTTCATCCAGCACCACCCCGCGCCCCTCCAGATAGCGGTTCGCCAGTTCCAGTTGCGCCAGCGGCAGATTCTGTTCGGCGGCGCGGCGGAACCATTGCAGCGCCTCCCGGTCATCACGGGTTGTTCCGCGGCCCTCAGCGTACATTCGTCCCAGGTAATACTGAGCCAGTGGCACGTTTCGGTCAGCGGCGCGCCGTTGCCACTGCACCGCTTCGACATCATTGCGAGCGACGCCCTGACCATCGGCGTACATTCGTCCTACATTCAGTTCAGCCAGTCCCAGCCCCTGATCCGCCGCCTTGCGGAACCAGCGAAACGCTTCCTGGGGGTTCGCCGCAACGCCGCGTCCGTTCAGATAGCGCACCGCCAGATTGTACTGGGCTTCGGCATGGCCCTGTTCTGCGGCTTTGCGATACCACTGCGCGGCGTCGGGATCGCTGGCGGCGAGGCCGCGCCCGGCAGCGTACATGGCGCCCAGGCTGAATTGCGCTCCGGCATGGCCCTGGTCGGCCGCCTTGCGGTACCACTGCGCCGCCTCCTTATCATTGCGCGAGACACCCCGACCACTGGCGTAGAAATTTCCCAGTTCAAACTGGGCGCCGGGATGGCCCTGCCGGGCCGCCTGCTGATACCAGTTCACCGCGCCCGGATCATCACGCGGCGCGCC
>JAJHPN010000244.1 GCA_020890855.1 Candidatus Contendibacter sp.
GCCGCGCGACACGATGCGGGCGGGGAACGATTCGCCGGGAAACGCTTCCACGGTCAAGTACGCCCGCTGGGCGGCGCGGATCGCGGCGACGTCGTTCTCGAAGACGCTGGCCTCGACCAGTAGCTCGGAAGTATCGACAATCTGAAACAGCAGTTTGTCACGACTGACGTTCTCGCCGAGGGTGACGTGCGTCCGCGCGATCATGCCATCGAGCGGCGCACGGATTATCCGGCGCTTTTGGGCGAGGATACCGGTGGTCGAGGCGTTATCGAGCAGCGCAACCTGCTCGACGAAGCCATCGCGCTTGGCCTTGGCCACCTCCAAGGCATTGCGGGCGGCGGTGATATCCTTGTCGGTGGCCACGCCCGCCAGCTTGAACAGGCGGTCGTACTCGCGCTGGGCGAGCGCCAGGCTTGCCTCGGCCTGCCGCAACTCGCTGGCGGCGCGGGCGCGCTCGGTCGCGATGATCACGAGATCGGGCGTCGCGATCGATTCCTCGACGATCGCGATGACTTGCTCTCGTTTCACGAACTCGCCGAGCGCGGGTATGGCGTAGTCCTTGGTCGCGATCAAGCGTCCTTCCTGCGGCGCCGTGACGATGGCTTCGCGTTCGGAGCGAACGAGAGTGCGGCCCAGGACGCGGAGGGTGCGGGGAACAGTTTCCCGCCGTGCTTGGCTGGTTTCGATCCGGGCCAGGAGTTGCGTCTCGATGGGGACGTGGAGAGGGGCGGTGGACGAGGCGGGCGCGAACACCGCCAGGCTGGCGCCGGAATGATCTTCGCCCTCGTGGGCTTGGGCGAGCGACGTGACGGCCATCAAGGCGGACGCGATCAACGCGCCGATCCGTTTCCATATCATGCAGACGCGCTCCCGCGGGTGGTCAGGCGGCCCGCCGCGAAGGCGGCGACTAACAACAGAGCGGCGACGGGTATCAGCACCGTCAATGGGAGAAGCACTGTCCATTCGCGGAGGGGCGAGGTTTTTTTATGGGGGGCAGGGTCCGACTGGAGCGAGCTGGCCTGGAAGCCAGTGACGCCGATCAAGTCACTCTCAGCGCCTGCCGTCACGTCGAACAGCCATGACATCGGCGTGGCAGTCGCGGCGGTAACAGTGGCGCTGTGCGCGCCGACCGGCCCGCCGGCTTTGGGCGCAAACGTGACGGCAGTGCTTCGGTCGCCTTCGGAAAGGGTCGCGCTGATATTGGCGTCGGTCAGCGGGCGATTGGTTTCGGCAGAGACCAGGTAGAGCGTCACCGCCACCGTCTCGCCCTGGACGAAGGGTCGATATTTCAAAACGGCCTCGAACAGCGAGCCACTGCCGCTCGCCGCTAGGAGCGTCTCGCCCGGCGCGGCGACTGTGACGGAGCCGGGTGCGCCATGGTCTTCGCCTTCGTGGGCGGGGACCGGAACGGGCCACGCCGCGCCAAAAACCACCAACATGGCTGCGAGCAATAAGATGGCCCGGTGAGACGGGCATCGATTGACGGTCACGCTTCGCGTGAAGAAACAGGCAGTCATCGGGCTTCTCCCTATCCATAAGATGGTGGTGTGCAAATCCTTAGTGATCTCCGGCAGAGTTTTGGTTTCGCAGGTCATCGCGGGCTTCAGGGTGTTGGCGCCTCCATTGCGTCAATGGCTTCGGAACAGCGCCTGGCGGTTCGCGCCGCCCGGCGCAAGGCAGTTAGCGCATGATCCAGATAAATCAGCATGATGACGCCAATCTCCGCCGATGGCCCAAAGTGATAAAAATTTCACATATCCCAAACCTGCCCCAAAGATTCCGCTATCGGCTGGAGGCTAAATTCAATAATCGGTTCCACAAACAAAGAGTCAATTACAAAAACTGCTTAATTCTACTTTGTCAGATTTATCTATTTGATTTAAATAGCAAACAACATAATACGTAATTTTGGTCAAAAGACTAAGAGGCTGTTTGGAAATTCGCTCGTGTAAGTTAGCGTAGCGGCATTTTGACGGGTATGAGCCAAAAAAACGCAAGAAGCGCTATCCGAGCGACCTCAGCGAGGGGGCGTGGCGCTGCCTGAAGCCCCTGTTGCCCACTTTCTCGGTCG
>JAJHPN010000261.1 GCA_020890855.1 Candidatus Contendibacter sp.
CGCATTTCGGCGATGTCCTGGCAGCCGACATAACCCATGCTGGAGCGCAAGCCGCCCATGAGCTGATTGATGATCGCCAGCACACTGCCCTTGTACGGCACCCGGCCCTCAATGCCTTCCGGCACCAGCTTCTCCACCGCACTGCCTTCCTGGAAATAACGGTCGCTGGAGCCATGCTGCTGGGTCATCGCGCCAATCGAACCCATGCCTCGATAGGACTTGTAGGAACGGCCCTGATAGAGCTCTACCTCGCCGGGCGCCTCCTCGGTGCCGGCAAACAGGCTGCCGATCATCACCGTATGAGCGCCCGCCGCAACCGCCTTGGCCAGATCGCCGGAATAACGCACCCCGCCATCGGCAATCACCGGCACATCGCATTCCCGCAGCGCCTCAGCAACATTGGACACCGCGCTGATCTGCGGCACGCCCACCCCGGCGATGATTCGGGTCGTGCAGATCGAACCTGGACCAATCCCGACCTTCACCGCATCGGCCCCGGCTTCGACCAGATCGCGGGCGGCGGCGGCAGTGGCGATGTTGCCGCCGATGATCTGCACCTGCGGGTAGCGCCGCTTGATCCAGCGCACCCGGTTCAGCACGTTCTGGGAATGGCCGTGAGCGGTGTCCACCACCAGCACATCCACCCCGGCGTTGACCAGCGCCGCGACCCGCTCATCAGTGTCGCTGCCGGTGCCGACCGCTGCGCCGACCCGCAACCGACCGAGCTCATCCTTGCAGGCCAAGGGGAAATCGCTGGATTTCTGGATGTCCTTGACCGTGATCAAGCCGCGCAGCTCGAAGCGGTCGTTGATCACCAGCACTTTTTCAATACGGTGCCGATGCAGCAAGGTGGCGATTTCCTCGCGGCTGGCCCCTTCACGCACCGTGATCAGCCGTTCCTTTGGCGTCATCACCATGCTGACCGGCGCATCCATGTTTGTTTCAAAGCGCAGATCGCGGTTGGTGACGATGCCGACCAGTTCCGCGCCATCCACTACCGGCACCCCGGAAATATGATGGGCGCGGGTCAGCTCCACCACTTCGCGGATGGTGGCGCGAGGATGAATAACGATGGGATCGTGTATCACCCCGCTCTCGAATTTCTTGACCCGGCGGACTTCCCCGGCATGGCGTTCAATCGGCTGGTTCTTGTGGATGATGCCGATCCCGCCTTCCTGGGCCATCGCGATCGCCAGACCGGATTCAGTCACGGTGTCCATCGCCGCCGACAGCAGCGGGATGTTCAGGGCGATGCCGCGCGTCAATTGGGTCTTGAGGCTGACATCCTTGGGCAATACCGCAGAATAGGCGGGAAGGAGCAGGACATCATCAAAGGTCAGTGCTTCTTGAACAATACGCATGGCGGGGCCTCAAGACTGGCGAACAAAAAAAATCATTTTAGGCCGCGCTATGCTTCGGGTAAACCAAGAAGACGGTAGCGAGCATTCACAACCAGCGTTCGATCAGTGCTTAGGAAAAGATAATCGAACTCAGATCCACCTTGGATTTATCATTATAGTTCAACATCTTGGGGTCTCCACCGCCCGGAGAATAAAGATAAACGACACCTTCGAAATCCCCGAAATCAATCACATTGACGCCAGGAGTCCAACTATAGATTTGGTTGAGCTTGCAGGTGAGAACCTTGCATTGCGCGTAAGCAGCGACGGCGTTGCCAAAGGTTAAGGGATAGGACAGGCCGCGATTGGCCTGTTCGCCCCCTACCTGGCATGAAAAAAACACAATGGCTCCTTTAATGCAGCCATTCAGTTTCTTGAAGAGATCAACGTTGTTCCAGCCCAAGCTTTGACCGCCAATCTGGATGCCGCCAATGGAGCCATGCGCCATGAAATGCAGTGCATCCAACTTTTCCGTACCTGATTTTCCCTTGGCGACGGCGGCGGCCCAACTGATAATGTGATCTGTACTGTCGCTGTTGCTGACAGACCAGACGTTCATGGCGGCGGGAGGCCGCAAGGGCGTGGGCGGCGAAGTAAGAGGGTTATTCAGACGAGGATCATGAATGATCATTTGTCTGCCGCGCATAAAATTGAATGCCATGAT
>JAJHPN010000258.1 GCA_020890855.1 Candidatus Contendibacter sp.
GCTTTAACACCTATGTCGGGCTGGCGGTGGCGCTGGCCGTGTTCAACACCGAAGGCGGCGCGGTTGCGGCGCTGGTCATGGCGATCATGATTCCGGCGATCAATGTGTTGTGTGTGCTGATGCTGAATCTGTACGCCGGCGGCAACGCCACGGTCGGCGGGGTTGTACGCGGTTTGATCGGCAACCCGCTGATTCTGGCCTGTCTGGCCGGGATTGGTCTGAATCTGAGCGGGATCGGCTTGCCGTGGGGATCGGCCGCGATACTGGAGATTCTGGCGCGGGCAGCGCTGCCGTTGGGCTTGCTGGCGGTCGGGGCGGGATTGCGGGTCGAGGGCTTGACCCGGCCCGGTCTGCTGGTGGCAACCAGTAGTCTGAAGCTGCTGGCTTTACCAGCGCTGGCGGGAACATTGTGCTGGCTGGTCAATCCCGGGCGGCTGGAAACAGCGGTATTGGTGACGTTTACCGCGCTGCCGGGCGCCTCCACCGCCTACATTCTGGCCCGGCAACTAGGTGGCGATGCGGCGCTGATGGCCGCCATTATCACGGTGGAAACGGCGCTGGCGCTGCTGACCTTGCCGCTGGCGCTGATCTGGGTGGTGTGAAACTTGAGCACGCTGTTGCACTACGAAGTCGCGATTCGACTGGGCTGCTTTTTCGCTGTCCTGCTGGCGATGCTGTGCTGGGAATGGCGGCGACCGCGCCGAACCCTCAACCTGCCTCGCGCCCGGCGCTGGCCGGCCAATCTGGGCATTGTCGTCGTGGATAGCGTCGTGCTGCGGCTGGCCTTCCCGGTGCTGGCGGTGGGCGCAGCCAATATGGCGGAAGTACAGGGCTGGGGACTGTTGCGCGGGCTTCATGCCCCGTTCGGGCTGGCGCTGATCGCCTCCTTGCTGCTGCTGGATTTGACGATCTACGGTCAGCATGTGCTGTTTCACCGAGTTCCGATCCTGTGGCGGCTGCACCGAATGCACCATAGCGATCTGGATTTCGATGTCACCACCGCCTTGCGCTTTCACCCGCTGGAAATCGCGCTGTCGATGCTGATCAAACTGGGCCTCGTCATAGCGCTGGGCGCGCCGCCGGTGGCGGTGCTGCTGTTTGAGGTAATGTTGAACGCCGCTGCGATGTTCAACCACGCTAACGCGGCCCTACCAGAAAAGCTGGATCGCTGGCTACGCTGGATCGTGGTGACGCCCGATATGCACCGGGTTCATCATTCAGTGCGAGTGGAAGAGACGGATAGCAATTTTGGCTTCAATCTGCCGTGGTGGGACCGACTGTTCAACACTTACCGGGATCAGCCACACGACGGACATCGCGGGATGACGATCGGCCTGGAGGATTGCCGCGACTGGCGGGCGACTCGGCTGGATGGGTTGCTGGCGCAGCCGTTTTGCAGGAACTCGACCGACTAAGAGACTTGGATGGAAACTAACGCATTAATCCCCGTCTCAGAACAGCATTCGTCGCCCGCTCGCTGGATTTATGGCTTTTCAATGGAGTTGACCTTTCAAAGTGGGCTTTAGCCTATCGGTTCAACTGAAAGTTGGCTCTACACTTCTTATAAACCAATCAGTTAGATCAGTCGCCGACACATAAATCCTTGTCGAGCGAGGTTATTTCCCATAGGTTATTGGCGTTGCTTGCGTGGGCTGGGCTTCGCTTTCTTTACTGGAACAACTGGTTCTGTTGTCAAGGTTTCCTTCTTTTTCAAATCATGGAAATTCATCGTCGGCAACGTCACTGGACCCGCCATCATGCGCGACGTCACGGTGAGCACCTGTTCGCGCACAGCAGACCACAGTAACGAGGCTCCATTCACTGCGGCCAGATCCTCAGGCGCTCCAAGCTTCTCGGCGCCTTTCAGCACCACCACAACCCCTTTCACCTCAACATCAATCAGATAGGGACTGAACTTACGTTCAGGGATTGCGTTTGCAGATTGGTTATCAACTACTACGCGCAGCGTGACGACGAACAGCCGCCCCCGCTCGTGATGGGGTTCGGCCTCACCAATACCGAACTCAGTGCTGATGTTGACCCCATCAAAAACAAAGATCGTTG
>JAJHPN010000386.1 GCA_020890855.1 Candidatus Contendibacter sp.
TCCGCCGGACAGCCGCGTTATCAAGTCTGGAATCAACCGCATCGCCCCAGCGAGAAGCCGGATTTGCAGATCGTCGGCGGTACGCACGACGTTGAAGGCACCGGTCCCTGTACTCATGCGGGTAAGCAGACACAGAATACCAAATCCCGATTTGCCCATGTTGGTTGGGGGCTTCGATAACCATCGTTGGAAACCTGTTCAGTCCCAGATGCTACCGCCGCCATGTCAACCACGTCCCTCCGGAAACAACCGCTGATCGCCAAGGGAACGCCTCGATCCAGCGCGGTCTATGCTAAACACTTTTACTGCGGGAGCAGAACGGGATGCGTCAACTGCGGTTATTACTGATAAGTCTGCTGCTGACCACGGCGGCTTGGGGAGCGCCGCCATCGCCGGTGCAGCGTTATTTTCAGGATCTACGGTCATTGCGGGCTGATTTTATCCAGCGGGTATTCGATGAGCGTTCGCAACTGCTGCACAGCTCCAGCGGCCGAATGCTGATGCAGCGGCCTGGCAAGTTCCGCTGGGATTACCGGACGCCCGCAGAGCAGATCATTGTCGCCGACGGTCAGCGGCTGTGGGCCTACGATGTCGATCTAGCTCAGGTGACGGTTCGCAAGCTCGACCAGGCGCTCGGTTCGACGCCGCTGGCGCTGCTCAGCGGAGCCGCGCCGATTGAAGAAAGCTTCACTGTCGGAGTTGCCCACGCCCAGGATGGATTGACCTGGCATGAACTGACGCCTAAGCAACCCCAACCGGAATTTCGTCTGCTGCGCATTGCGTTCAAGGGCGACACGCTGGTCAGTCTGGAACTGGAAGACAGCTTTGGCCAGCGCACCCGGCTGGACTTTCAGACGCTGGAGCGCAACCCGACCCTGGAACCTTCGCTACTGCAATTCACCCCGCCGCCCGGCGTGGATGTCGTCGGCGATACCGGCTGACTCATATCGGCAGGTGAATTGCCAGCAGTTTGCTATCCTAATTGCAGCGGCATTCGCTGTGATGCCCATTACCACCATTGCAATCAGGAGAGGTCATCCTATGAGTCGGCTGAAAGGCAAAGTCGTGATCGCCCAGGGCGGCGGTCCTACTGCGGTCATCAATCAAAGTCTGGTCGGGGCGGTGCTCGAGTCCCGCAAGTTCCCGGAAGTCACCGATGTGTGGGGGGCGCTGCACGGAGTGCGGGGCATCGTCAACGAAACCTTCGTCAACCTGTCCGAGGCCACCACTCACAACCTCGAACTGGTCGCCCAAACCCCCTCCTCGGCGCTGGGATCGACCCGCGACAAACCCGATGCGGAATATTGCAACCGCATTTTCAACGTCTTCAAGAAGCACGACGTTCGCTACTTCTTCTACATCGGCGGCAACGACTCTTCGGACACGGTGCGGATCGTCAACGAACACGCCGATCGGGAAGGCTACGAACTCCGGGCCATCCACATCCCGAAAACGGTGGATAACGATCTGCCCATCAATGACCATTGCCCCGGGTATCCCTCCGCCGCCCGCTTTGTCGCCAATGCGATCAGCGGGGTCAACGCCGATAACGCTGCGCTGCCCGGCGTCTACATTGCGGTGATCATGGGCCGGCACGCCGGCTGGCTGACTGCCGCAGCCGCGCTGGCCCGCAAGCATGACGACGATGGTCCACATCTGGTCTATGTGCCGGAGCGGCAGTTTTCGATTGACCAGTATCTTGGCGATATCGACCGGGTGTACAAGCAGCATGGCCGCTGCATCGTCGCACTGTCGGAAGGCGTGTGGGCCACGCGTAATGACAAAGGCAAGGAAGTGCCGCTGGCCGCTGACCTGATGAGCAAGGCCGGACGGGAGCCGCAGGTGGACGATCACGGCAATATCCAGTTGTCCGGCGGCGCGCTGGCCGACGAACTGGCCGATGTGGTGCAAAAGCGCCTTGGCATCAAGCGGGTGCGTTCCGACACGTTCGGCTATCTGCAACGCTCGTTCCCCGGCATGGTGTCGGATGTGGATGCCCGTGAGGCCCGCGAAGTCGGCGAGAAAGCGGCGCATTACGCCTGCTGGCACAACGTGGACGGCTCGGTAGTGATCAAGCGCACCGGCGACTACGCAGTGAAGTATGAACTGGCGCGGCTGGAAGACATCGCCGCCAAGACCCGCCACATGCCCGATGAGTTCATCAATGCTGCCGGCAACCAGGTCACCGACGCCTTCCGCAACTACTTGCGGCCCTTGCTCGGTTCCGACATGCCCTATCTGGAACGGTTGTGGGCGCCGGCGGCCAAGATCTTGTAAAGCGGATTCTCGCTAATTGCATGAAAAACTCCTCTCCCGCCAACGGGGGAGGGGCAACCACTGAAAGTCGTGAAACCTATCGCCGTAAATAGGCCAGTTCCCGGGGCAAGGTCGTATTGTTGCCGAAGTGATCCTCGCCATAACCCGACCGGGCCAGCAGTTCCAGATCATCCAGCACCCGCTGATCGCCCGCAAACCGGATACTCAGATCCGCCCGAATGTCGATCTGGCCGGTTGCCTGCAACCGGGCAATTTCGGCAGTGACTTTTTCCAGCAGAATGCCATCGTGACTGAACTCATTGGACAACTGCAACGGTTGCTGATAGAGAATGAGCTTGCCTTCCTGCGCCAGTTTGAGCACTACGTGCAGCACTGCCGCCCGGATTTGACTCTCGTTAAGGTCGCCTCTGGGAGGGGGGATGCGTTCAATCTCGGCCACCAGCCAGCGCCGTTTCCAAGCATTGATTTTTTCATTGGCCCGAAAGATGTCCATTGGCGATCCGGCATCATAAATTTGGCCGTCAAGCTCCATTTTGATGTCGCTGCCGTAATGCCTGACAATTTTAGCGATCAGCGTGGCGGGACGAACATGAAATCCCCGGTAAGAGGGCACCGGCACATCCACATTGCCTACTTCGGCATAGCGCTTGAGCATGGCGTGGCAAAAATGCTGGCCGTGATCAAGGTATTGGCCAGCGTAAGCAATAGCGTAATCCATCAGCATGGCTAACAGCGTCTTGGTCGAAATCACTGGTTGGCGACGCAGTGAAGAGTCGCCGGTCCGGATATTTAAATGACGCTCATAGTAATGCGCCAGATCAGTGGCGATTTCCAGTAAATGATAGACAATGCTGATATGACCGCGCAGCACCGGCAGACCGGTATCAAGAAATTCAATCTCGGTTTCAGACACATGGGTGTCATAAAGCGATTGCAGACAGTGAAACCGGAATTTCAAATAACGGATATTGTCCTCGCTGAGCGGGTTTGGGAAACAACTGGAATACTGCGACGGCTTGACGCGCTGCACCAGATGCAGCAATTCACTCTCCGCCGCCAGATTAAGATAAGCCGTAGCCAGGTAAGTAATGATATCGACCGCGCTTTTAATCTTGCGCATGGGCCGATCTTGCAACAACCGGCCGGGTGGCAACCGTTCGGCATAATCCGCATCACCGAGCGGATCCGCCGGCAGGGACAGATTCAAGCGGGCGGCCTGGGCCAGCAGTCCATCCGACGCCCGCACCAGCAGATCCCGGATAGATTCCAGCAACTGCGCGGTCGCCGCCGAAAAGTCGCGCTCGACCGGCGGCAACTGGTAAAAAAGAAGGGAGTGCTGGATATGCAGCAGCTTGTAGCCCACATTGGCGAACAGCTTCAGCGTGGCGGTCAGCGACCGGAATCGCGACCACTGGCGGTTGTTGCGCGCCCCGTAAGCATCGAGCAGTTCTTCCATCTGAACCGCCTGGGACAGCAGATCGCCGACCAGCGGGCGGGTCAGAACCATAGAAAGCGGCGGCTGCGCCGCCAACCAATGGGCGATTTGCAACAACCGGCCGGCGCGAACGGCGATCAGCTCGGAAAATTCACTGGGGTTGATCATCACTGGACACATTGGCTGAGCCTGGGCATTGCCAAAGCAGGGCGGTGGGTGGTTTCATGCGCTTGCTCGTAGCGACATACGGGTCTGCTGAACAGATTTTGGCGAACATGCGAACCAAAATCTCTCCTGCGGCATTTTCGCAACTCAAACAGGATGGTCATGCCAAAGCAACCGGCGCCCCAACCACCACCGCGCCAGCGGTAAGCCTCCGTCAGCGTCGCCTGAATCGGAAAGCGCGCTTGACCCTCCTGCGCCTGTAACGGCCTAATCATCGCCATGACCCGTAAACTGTACATCAAAACTCACGGTTGCCAGATGAACGAATACGATTCCGCCAAAATGGCGGACGTATTACGGGCAGCCCACGGCCTGGAACGCACCGACGATCCTGATCAGGCCGACGTGCTGCTGCTCAATACCTGTTCGATTCGCGAAAAAGCCCAGGACAAGGTCTTTTCACAACTCGGCGTCTGGAAGGCGCTGAAAACCCAGCGCCCCGACCTGGTCATCGGCGTTGGCGGCTGCGTCGCCAGTCAGGAAGGCGCGGCGTTGCGGGAACGGGCGCCGCAGGTAGACCTGGTGTTCGGTCCGCAAACCTTGCACCGGTTGCCGGAGATGCTCAACGCCGTCTGGGCAGGTCAACCGCCGGTGGTCGACGTTTCTTTCCCGGAGATCGAAAAATTCGACCGGCTGCCAGAACCTCGCGCCGAAGGCCCAACCGCCTTCGTCTCGATCATGGAAGGATGCAGCAAATATTGCACGTTCTGCGTGGTGCCCTATACCCGTGGCGAAGAGGTCAGCCGGCCATTGATCGCGGTATTGGCTGAAATCACGGCGCTGGCGACGCAAGGGGTGCGCGAAATTACCCTGCTGGGCCAGAACGTTAACGCTTATCGAGGCGCGACCGACGATGACGATCAGGCGGATCTGGCGCTGCTGATCGAACACGCCGCTCTGGTTCCCGGCATTGATCGCCTCCGCTACACCACTTCGCACCCGGTGGAGTTTTCCGACCGGCTGATTGAGGTCTACGCCCGTGTTCCGCAACTGGTCAGCCACTTGCATCTGCCCGTGCAAAGCGGCTCCGACCGGATTTTGGCCCTGATGAAGCGCGGCCATACCGTGCTGGAGTACAAGGCCAAGATTCGCAAACTCCGCGCCGTGCGGCCCGATCTCAGCTTGTCCTCGGATTTCATCGTCGGCTTTCCCGGTGAAACCGAGCAAGATTTTGCGGCGACCATGGCGCTGATTGATGAAATCGGCTTCGATCATAGCTTCAGTTTCCTCTACAGCCCCCGGCCTGGCACCCCCGCCGCCAATCTGCCGGATGCGACGCCGATCCCTGTCAAGAAAGCGCGGCTGGCGCAGTTGCAAAGCCGTATTGAAGCACAGGCGCAAGGAATCAGCCGGCAAATGATTGGCGCCAGGCAACGAGTATTGGTCGAGCGGCTTTCGCGCAAGGATGGGCGGCAACTGGCCGGGCGCACCGAAAATAATCGGGTCGTCAATTTTGCTGGCCCGGCGACGTTAATCGGTCAGTTTGTGGAGGTTGCAATTACCGAGGCGCTGCCTAATTCCCTGCGCGGCCGACTGATCGCCATTCCCGAACCTGCCGCCGCTCACCCGGATCGTGATCCAGCATGACTGCCGCCCATTTTCAGGACTTACTGCTGGAGCCGGCCGATAATGAACGGCTGGCCAATCTGTGCGGCCAACTGGACGAGCATCTGCGCCAGATCGAGCGCCGGGTGGGGGTGGAGCTCAACAATCGCGGCCACCAGTTCCGCATCATTGGCGAACCCCACGCGGTTGCTCTTGCCGCAGCGCTGCTGGAGGCGCTGTATCAAACCACTCGTGATGAAGGGCTGACGCCAGCGCGGGTGCATCTTTACTTGCAGGAAGCCGGAGCCGATGCGCTGCTCGCCGATGAGCCAGAAACCGGCGAGGTGACGATCCGCACCCGACGCGGACTGATTCGCGGGCATGGTCCTAATCAGCAGCGCTACCTGTGGAATGTCCAGCATCACGATCTCAACTTCGGCGTCGGTCCGGCCGGCACCGGAAAAACCTATCTCGCTGTCGCCTGTGCGATCGATGCGCTGGAAAACAATGCGGTGCGACGGTTGATTCTGGTGCGGCCCGCTGTGGAAGCTGGCGAACGGCTGGGATTTCTACCCGGCGATCTGGCGCAGAAGATCGATCCCTATCTCCGCCCGCTGTATGACGCCCTGTATGAAATGCTGGGGTTTGAACGGGTCGCCAAACTGATCGAACGCAATATCATTGAAGTCGCGCCACTGGCCTTCATGCGAGGCCGAACCATCAACGATTCCTTCATCATTCTCGACGAAGCCCAGAACACTACGGTGGAACAGATGAAGATGTTCCTGACCCGAATCGGTTTTGGCTCGACGGCCGTCGTGACTGGCGACGTCACTCAGGTGGATTTGCCACGCCATGTCGCATCTGGACTGCGGCAAGTCTTGCAGATCCTCAAGGATGTGGACGGCGTCAGCATGACTTTTTTTAACGCCCGCGACGTGGTGCGGCATCCGCTGGTGCAGCGGATTGTCAACGCCTACGCCCGCTACGAACAGGACAATCCGACTTGAAACTGGAACTGGATTTACAAATCGCCCTGGAGATGCCGGGATTACCCCTCGCAACTGATTTTCTCCACTGGGCAGAGGCGGCGCTCGCTGACGCGAACTATCAGCGGGATGCTGAAATAACCGTCCGTATTGTCAATGAAGCCGAAAGCACCGCTTTGAACGAAACCTATCGCCACAAGCAGGGGCCGACCAATGTCTTGTCGTTTCCCTTTGAGGCTCCGCCCGGAGTGAAAAGCCGGCTGCTCGGCGACATTGTGCTTTGCGCCCCCGTCGTGCTGCGCGAGGCGGTCAGTCAGGGCAAATCGGCGACGGCGCACTGGGCGCACCTGGTCATTCATGGCGTTTTGCACCTGCTCGGCTATGATCATGATGAAGCGCAAGCCGCCGCCATGGAATCACTGGAAATCCGCACCTTGGCTGGACTGGGCTATCCCGATCCCTATGGAGACCTGCAAGACTCACCATGAATGACGAGCGATCCGAACCCAGTCATAAATCGTGGCTGGAACGTTTGAGCCTCACCCTGATGGGCGAACCCAAAGACCGGGACGCGCTGATGGACATCCTGCGCGACGCCCAACAGCGGGAATTGCTGGATACCGACGCCCTGACCATGATGGAAGGGGTGATGAAGGCGCCGGAACTGCAAGTGCGGGATGTCATGCTGCCTCGCGCCCAGATGGTGGTGCTGGAACATGACTGGAGCCTGGAGCGGCTGATCGCCGCCATCGTCGAATCAGGCCATTCCCGTTTTCCGGTCATTGATGACAGCAAGGACAACGTCATCGGCATTCTGATCGTCAAGGACCTGCTGGCGCACGCTTTCGACCGTCGCGAGGATTTCGACCTGCGCACCTTGCTCCGTCCGGCCAAGTTCATCCCCGAAAGCAAACGCCTTAACGTCCTGCTCAAGGAATTTCGCAGCAACCGTCTGCATATGGCGATTGTTGTGGATGAGTATGGCGGAGTGGCCGGACTGATCACCATTGAAGACGTGCTGGAGGAGATCGTCGGTGAAATCGACGACGAACACGACACCGCCGATGACAGCGTGTTTATCCGGCCCCAGGGCGACGCCTTTATCATCCGGGCGCTGACCCCGGTTGAGGAGTTCAACCGGCATTTCCAGGCCGAACTCAGCGACGAACGGGCTGACACTATCGGCGGGCTGGTGATGACGGAACTGGGCCGGTTGCCTAGCGGGGGCGAGAGCATCGACCTGGATCGATTTCACTTTCAGGTGCTGCGGGCCGATAACCGGCGAATCCATCTGCTGGAAATGACCCTTGGCCACTCTCAGGAAACCCCACGCCCTGCTGCTGCCGAACCGGAAGATTGAGACTGCGTGCGTCCTCCCTCTCACCGGCGAACGCAGTCTGAACCCCGGTGATCGCCCTACCCCCGCCGTCCGCCATGCCTGAATTCAAAACCCGTCATCCCCGCCTGGTCGATCTGCTGATGTTCGCCGCCGGAGCGCTGACGCCGCTGGCGTTCGCGCCCTTCGATGACTGGCTGCTGGCGATCCTGCCGCCAGTGTTGCTGTTGTGGGGTTGGGATGACGCCACCCCACGGCAGGCCGCCACACGCGGCGGCCTGTTTGGACTGGGACTCTTCGGCTTTGGCATCTACTGGATTTTCATCAGCCTGCACGACTATGGCAACGCCCCGGCCCTATTCGCGGCGCTGGCGACTTTCGCTGTGGTGCTGGTGATGGCGCTGTATCCCGCCGCCGCTGGCTGGCTGCTGGCGCGCTGGGGACCGCCGCC
>JAJHPN010000051.1 GCA_020890855.1 Candidatus Contendibacter sp.
ATCGGCGTCGACAACGCGACGATTGGCCGCATTCTGCGCGACAACGGCTACGCGACGAGCTGGTTTGGCAAGGACCACAACACGCCGGCTTATCAGGCGAGCCAGGTCGGGCCGTTCACTCAGTGGCCGACCGGCATGGGCTTCGATTACTTCTACGGCTTCGTCGGCGGCGACGCCAACCAGTGGGGGCCGAACCTGTTCCGCAACACGACTCAGATCTATCCCTGGATCGGTCATGAGGGCACCCTGAAGATGGATCGGTCGAATCCGAAGGCGGAGACCTGGCCGGTCACCGGCAAGGAACCGTCTTGGAACCTGGTCACCGCGATGGCTGACGACGCGATCGACTGGATGTACCGGATCCACCAGACCGATCCCAAGCAGCCGATCTTTCTCTACTACGTTCCCGGCGCTACTCACGCGCCGCACCACCCGACCAAGGAGTGGGTGGACAAGATCCACGCGATGCATCTGTTCGATGACGGCTACGAGAAGCTGCGTGAGCGGATCTTCGAGAACCAGCAGAGGCTTGGCGTCATTCCCAAGGGCCTGAAGCTGACCCCCTGGCCCGCCGACATGCTGACGCCGTGGGATAAGCTCACGCCCGAGGCGAAGAAACTCTTCATCCGGCAGGTCGAGGTGTTTGCCGCCTACGTGGCCTACAACGACTACGAGATCGGCCGGGTGATCCAGGCGTTCGAAGCCCTGGGCAAGCTCGACAACACGCTGATCATCTATCAGAACGGTGACAACGGCACCAGCGCCGAGGGTGGACCCGAGGGTACCTACAGTGAGGTCGCGTTCTTCAACGGCGTGCGCCCGCCGGTGGACGTGCAGATGAAGTATTACGACGCCTGGGGCACCGAGTTCGCGTACAACCACATGTCGGCGGGCTGGTCCTGGGCCTTCGACACCCCGTTCGACTGGTTCAAACAGAACGCCTCCCGGTTCGGCGGCACCAACCAGAACATGGTGATTTCGTGGCCAGCGCGCATCAAGGACAAGGGCGGGCTGCGCGAGCAGTTCATCCACGACATCGACGTCGTGCCCACCCTGCTTGAGGTCACCGGCATTCCCGCGCCCGAAGTCGTGGACGGCATCAAGCAGAAACCGATTGAGGGAACCAGCTTCGCCTACACCTTCGACGCGGCTAACGCTAAGGTCCCTTCCAAGCATACGACCCAGTACTTCGAGATGATGGGCCAATGGGCGCTGTATCACGACGGCTGGCTGTTGAGCACCAAGGTCGACCGCGCGCCGTGGGATGCCTTTGGCCCCGCCAACACGGATCCGCTCAACAACCAGGTGTTCCAGCTCTACGACCTGAGCAAGAGCTGGAACCAGTACGAGGACATCGCCGCGCAGCATCCGGACAAGGTTGCGGAGATGCGCAAGATGTTCGTCGAGGAAGCGAAGAAGTATCAGGTCTTCCCGCTAGACGCCTCGGTGGCAGCCAGGATCGCGGCCCCACGTCCGAATCTCACCGCCGGCCTCACCGAGCTGGTCTACACGCGGCCGATGACCGGCGTGCCGCAGGGTGATGCGCCGTACTTGCTCAACACGTCCTACACCCTCACGGCGGACATCACCGTACCGGAAGGCGGTGCGGAAGGCATGATCGCCACTTCGGGTGGGCGCTTCGCTGGCTGGGGCTTTTATCTGCTGAAGGGCAAGCCGGTGTTCAACTGGAACCTGCTCAACCTGGAATGGGTCAAGTGGGAGGCCTCGGAAGCGCTGGCGCCCGGCCAGCACAAGGTGGTGTTCGACTTCAAGTATGACGGCCTCGGCGACGCAACGCTGGCGTTCAACAGCTTCGCCGGCGTCGGCAGGGGCGGTACAGGTACGCTGACGGTGGACGGCAAGGAAGTTGCCACGAAGAAGATGGAGCGAACGATCCCGATGATCTTGCAGTGGGACGAGAGCTTCGACATCGGCTCGGACACCATCACCGGCATCGACGACGCCGACTACCTGCCGCCGTTCCCGCTGACCGCCAAGCTCAACAAACTGACGATCAAGATTGATCGCCCGCAACTGTCGCCCGAGGACATCAAGAAACT
>JAJHPN010000020.1 GCA_020890855.1 Candidatus Contendibacter sp.
GCAATCTGTTCCGGTTCCATCCCCGGTCGGCGGCGCGGATTTTCGTCCGAAGCCCGCAAACCGACCAGCGCCTGCAACAGCGGCGAACCGTAAAGCGCCAGAAAAATCTGCTCCATGCTGTGATCCCGCAAATCCCGCCAGCCGTCCAGCGCCGCGATCATCCCGTCCGAAATCATAGCCTGCACTTGCAGCAGCGGATTATTGGACGAAGCAGGTTGGCGCTGGCCACGCACCTGTTCGGCCAGTTCGGCAATTTGGCGCATTAACGGATTGCGATCCGAAAACAGCTCATAAGGCAGTTCGGAGGGATTGAGCTTATGCAGCCATTCAGCCGTCTTGTCACTGGCGAAAGCCTGGACAAAGGGCTGGAACAGGGTCCGGTACAGGCCAAGATTGATGTCCGATACCCGCTGCACGGTAGCGAACCGACGGTCATCGTCAGGATTAGGCTGGACAATCGCCCGGATGTCGTCCAGCGAACGCGGCTCAAAGCGGACAATCCACTCGCCGCCGATCAGATCCGGGTTAACCGCATCGGCAGTTTTTGGCGTCATCACCGCCTCGTACAGCCCCGGTGGCAGCACATCGATCAGATCGATGTTGGAAGCGAATTCTTCATGCTCTTTGCGGGCCACGCCGCCGGATACAAAGATGCCCAAATGACCGATGCTTTCGTGGATCGCGTAAACAATCGTCTGGCCGCAGGCCCGCAAGTCATCCAGATCACGGTAGAGATCAATAATCCAGCCCAACGCCTGTTGCGGCGGAGTGATGTTGTCGCCCTTGGAGCAGAAACAGACGATGGGCGATCGGATATTGCGCAGATCGATCCGCACCCCGTCGCTGGTGACAATTTCGGCCGTCGCCAACCGGTTGCCAATGAACAGTTGATCGACGATCCACTGCATTTCCTCGGCGTTGAGGTTAACGTGGCCGCCCCACCAGCGTTCAAAGTCGAGAAACCGCCGTCCCTCGCTATCCACCTTCGACCAGAGATCGTAATTCTTGGTCCAGAGCGTATTGGCGGGGTTCATGTTCTCGAAATTGCCGACCAGATAAGCGCCGTCAAACTTGCCGTGGCCGAGGTCGCTGGTCAGTGCGGTCAACCAGCTGCCGCCGTACAGGCCACCGGTGTAGCGCATCGGATTCTGGCCTTCCACCCCGGCCCAGTAGGACAGCGGCGAACCGGGAATGATGATCGGCCCAAACAGTTCCGGGCGGGTCGCGGCCAGCATCATCACCGCCCAGCCGGCCTGACAGTTGCCGATCACGCAGGGCTTGCCGTCCGCTTGCGGATGGAGCGCGATCACCGTCTCCAGAAAGATGGCCTCCGCCCGCATGATGTCTTCGATGGTCTGACCAGGCATTGGATCGGGGGTGAAGCCGATAAAGTAGCAGGGATGACCGGCCCGCATCGCTACGCCCAGTTCGCTGTCGGCCTTAAAGCCGCCAATGCCCGGTCCGTGCCCGGCGCGGGGATCAACCACCACGAAAGGCCGCTTTCGCTGATTAATCGTCACGCCAACCGGCGGCTGGATGCGGGCCAGACCGTAATTGACCGGCCGGGCCAGTGTGCGGCCATCCAGCACCAGCTCGGCATTGAAACTGAGGACATTCGGCACCGCCATGGCCTTGTGCTGGAAATACTCATCGCTGCGCTGCCGCAGCACATCCCAGAACAGGACGGTGCGTTGCAGGGTGTCGGTCACATATTCGCCGACCGGTCCCCACGGTTGCATCAGCGCTGGGCTTATCCCACCGGCGGATGGTGACGCATTGGCGGCAGTCACAGTGGGCAAGCTATCGGGTTCGCTGGTTTTAGCCATGTTATGAGTCTCCTGAAGGGACGGTGAATAGGTCGCGGAGTTGTTTAAACTCACTGTTATTTTAGCGAAGCTGCGTGAATCGGGTATTGATCGCCGGCGGGTTGTGGATGATGAAAGCTGCGAGGGTCGCGGACGGACGTTTTTTCCATCCCCCTCTTGCCAAGCTACGCTGCCTTGGGCTATCTTGCCGCTCCTATTGCAGGCGCGTAGCTCAGCTGGTTAGAGCACCACC
>JAJHPN010000368.1 GCA_020890855.1 Candidatus Contendibacter sp.
GGAGTTGTTATGTCGGCTAGTCATCAGCCTTTGTTTGAACGATTGGCGCCGTTGCTCGGTCCATTCAATCTTGCCGAACTGCATGGGTTGCTCTGCGGCCTGTTGTGCGCCGAGGGTGAACTGGAAAGGGATCGCTGGCTACAACTGGCCCGCGAGGCGCTGGCCGATGGCGTTGAACTGGCTGCGCCGGTTCAGGATTTGCTCGCGAAATTACTCGAGTATGGGGTGGCTCAACTGAACGATCCCGATGGTTCTGCGACGCTCTTGCTGCCGGATGATGAGGCGCCGTTGTCCCGGCGAGTCGATGCGCTGGGCGATTGGTGCCAGGGTCTGCTGTACGGGCTGGGGATGGGCCATGTCGAGCAGCGCGGTCTTCTGTCCATGGAAAGCCGGGAATTTCTGCGCGATGTGGCGGACATTGCCCAGGCAGGCCTGGATCAGGCCATTACCAGTGAAGCGGATGAAATGGCCTATGTCGAAGTGGTCGAATATCTGCGGATCGGCTTGTTGATTATCCATCATGATTTGTGTTTGACCCTCGCGTCTGACGCTTTCCGCCCCCACTGAAACCCTGGAACCGCTGCCCATGTTCGCTCGCGCTATTCCACCCGCCGTGTTCGCCCGCCGCCGCCATGCTCTGCTGGAGCGAATGGGGCCGGGTTCCATCGCCTTGCTGCCGGCCGCTGCGTCCATGCCCCGCAACCGCGATGTCCATTACCCGTTTCGTCAGGACAGCGATTTTTACTATCTGACCGGTTTCCCGGAACCGGAAGCTCTGGCGGTGCTGATTCCCGGCGGCGATCCGGAGTTTCTGCTGTTCTGCCGCGCGCGCGACCCGCAACTGGAAATCTGGCATGGTCGTCGGGCCGGGCCGACGGGCGCGGTCGAGCGTTACGGCGCCAATCATGCTCATCCCATGACCGCCATTAACCGTGTGCTGTTGCCGCTGCTGGAGAACCGGGAGCGGGTGTACTACGCCATTGGCTATCAGCCGGAGTTTGACCGGCAGGTGCTGGACTGGATCAACCGGGTCCGCGACAAGGCGCGCACCGGCGTTCGCGCCCCAACCGTGTTTATTGCTCTGGAGCAGTTGCTGCATGAAATGCGGCTGTGCAAGGAGCCGGAGGAAATTGCGGTGATGCGCGAGTCAGCCCGGATCGCCGCCGAGGCGCACCGCCGGGCGATGCAGTGCTGCCGGCCGGGGATGCACGAATATGAGATTGATGCCGAGATTTTCCATACCTTTGTCCGGCATGGCGCCGGTTGGGCGTATCCGTCGATCGTGGCGGGCGGCGATAACGGGTGCATCCTTCACTACACCGAGAATAACGCGCCCTTGCAGGATGGCGATCTGCTGCTGATAGACGCTGGCGCTGAGCTGGATGGCTATGCCTCCGACATTACCCGCACCTTTCCGGTGAATGGCCGGTTCACCGGCGAGCAGCGAGCGATCTATGAACTGGTGCTGACCGCGCAGCAAGCGGCGATCGCCAAAGTCCGGCCCGGCGGCCATTTCAACGATCCACATGACGCGGCGGTGCGGACCTTGACTGAGGGTCTGGCGGCGCTGGGATTGTTGCCCGGCGGGGCGGTGGAAGATCTCATCAAGGAAGAGCAGCACAAGCCGTTCTACATGCACCGCACCGGGCATTGGCTGGGCATGGATGTTCACGATGTCGGCATCTACAAGAATGGCGAGGACTGGCGGGTGTTTGAGCCAGGCATGGTCACGACGGTGGAGCCGGGCCTATACCTGCCGGCCGGTGGTCAGGTGATTGACGCCCACTGGGCGCGGCTGGGGGTGCGGCTGGAGACCGAACTGGCCGAGCGCTGGCAGCGGATCGGGGTGCGGATTGAAGATGATGTGCTGGTCACGGCTGACGGCAACGAAGTCCTGAGCGCCGCCGCGCCGAAGGAAATTGCAGAGATTGAGGCGTTGATGCGGGAGGGGCGATGACGGCGGCCGATTACGATCTGTTGATCATTGGCGGCGGCATGGTCGGCGCGAGCCTGGCCTGCGCGCTGGCCGGGCAGGGGTTGCGCATGGGCCTGGTGGAAGCGGCGCCGCTGACCGTCAATGACTCTCCCGGCTACGATGACCGCAGCATTGCCCTGGCGGAAGGAACCCGGCGGATTTTCCAGACCTTGGGGTTGTGGGAGGCGCTGGCGCCAGACGCGACTCCGATCCGGCAAATTCATGTTTCCGAACGCGGCAGCCCCGGTTTCGCTCATCTTGATAGCGGCGAGGAAGGGGTGGCGGCGCTCGGTTACGTCGCCGAGGCGCGGTTGATCGGGAAGGCGCTGCTGGCGAAATTGCCGAAGCTGCCCGGCGTGGAACTGCTCTGTCCGGCCCGACTGGAAACCGTGCGGATTGAGCCAGATGCCGCTTGCATCACCCTTCGTTGCCCCGATGAGCGGAGGATGGCGCTCCGCGTCAGTCTGCTGGTCGCCGCCGATGGCGCCCATTCGCTCGTGCGGGAGCAACTGGGTATTGCCGCGCTGCGCTGGGCGTACGGCCAGCAGGCGGTGATCGCCAACGTTAGTCCGGCCCGATCCCATGAAAATGTCGCCTATGAGCGGTTTACCCCGGACGGGCCGGCAGCGCTGCTGCCATTGAGCGCCAACCGGTGTGCGGTCGTTTGTACGGTGGATGACGCCGATGAGCAGGCGGTCATGGCGCTGGATGACGCTGGCTTTATCGCCCTGTTGCAGGAGCGCTTCGGCGACCGGCTGGGACCGTTTTTGCGAGTTGGGCGACGGCAAGCCTGGCCGCTGTTTCTGCTCAAGGCGCGGGAACAGGTCCGATCCCGCCTGGCGCTGATCGGCAATGCCGCTCATACCCTGCACCCGATTGCCGGTCAGGGTTTCAATCTGGGTATTCGCGACGTGGCGGCGCTGGCGGAAGTGATCGCGGACGCTTGGCGGATGGGCGAGGACATTGGCGCATTGAAGGCGCTCAACCGCTACGCCGACTGGCGGCGCTGGGATCAGCGCCAGACGGTTTTATTCACCGACGCGCTGAACCGGCTATTTGCTCATCCGTTGCCGCCGCTGCGCATCGCCCGTACGCTGGGATTGCTGGCGTTTGATTTATCGCCGCCGCTTAAACGGCGTTTCGCCCGGCAAGCGATGGGACTGGACGGACGCCTGCCCAGGCTGGCGCGGGGTCTGGCGCTGACAGCGTAAACCATGCGCTCCGTCATTGCCCGCGCTGTTGACCCAGCGCGGACAACGGCTGAGGTGGAAATTAAAGTTTTGTGACTTTGAATGGCGCTTAATCCGATGAACACCGACTACGACCTGATCATTTCCGGCGGCGGCATGGTCGGCGCCATGCTGGCGTGCGCGCTGGGCCAGACCGATCTGAACATCGCTCTGCTGGAAGGAACGCCTTTGGAGCGGATCCGGCCGAATGCTGAGTTGGGCTACCGGGTATCGGCGATCAATCGCGCTTCGCAGCGGATTTTCGCCGCAGTAGGCGCATGGGAGAGCATGGTCGCCTGGCGCGTCAGCCCGTTTCGCGCCATGCAGGTTTGGGACGCCGCCGGTTCCGGTGAGATTCGCTTTGACAGCGCCGATCTTGGCGAGCCGCTGCTCGGCTGGATTATTGAAAACCGGGTGATTCAGGCGGCGTTGCTGGAACGGGCCCAACAACTGCCGACGGTGACGCTATGCTGTCCGGCGGCGCTGGAATCCGCCGAACCGCTGGCTGGAAACGGCTGGCGGGCGCTATTGACCGACGGATGCGTTTTGACCACGCGGTTGCTGGTCGGAGCGGACGGGGCGCAATCCCAGGTCCGGCAACTGGCGGGTATTGATACCCGTGGTTGGGACTATGACCAGCAAGCGGTGGTCGCCAATGTCCGCACTGCGGAACCGCATCAGCAGACCGCCTGGCAACGCTTTTTACCTGCCGGACCGCTGGCGTTCTTGCCGCTGTCCGATGGGCGCTGCTCGATTGTCTGGTCAACCGCGCCGGAAATGGCGGACGAGTTGCTGGCGCGGGATGAAACCGGGTTTGCCGAAGCACTGGCGGCGGCGTTTGATCAGCGATTGGGCGCGATTGTCGAGGTGGGGCCGCGCAGCGCCTTTCCGCTCCGGCTGCAACACGCCCGCGCCTACGTCAAACCCGGTCTGGCCCTGATTGGCGACGCCGCCCATGTCGTTCATCCGCTGGCTGGGCAAGGCGTCAATCTGGGTTTGCTGGATGCGGCGACCCTGGCCGAGGTCATTCTGGATGCGCTGGCTACAGGCCATGATTTCAGCTCCATCAAAACCCTGCGCCGCTATGAACGCCGGCGCAAAGGCGACAATTTGCTGATGTTGGGGGTAATGGACGGCTTCAAGCGGCTGTTTGGCAATACTCTGCCACCGGTGCGGTTGTTGCGGAATCTTGGCCTGAATCTGACGGACGCCATCGGGCCGCTGAAGAACGGGATCGCCCGCCGGGCCATGGGGCTGGACGGGGATTTGCCACGACTGGCGCGGGCGGTTGGCTAATCAAGCCATCATGCAGGAGTCCATTGTTGACTGAATTGCCGATTATTCAGACGGAAGATTTAAGCAAGCACTATGGTTCAGTCCGGGCCGTGGACGGGATTAGTTTTCACATTGCCCGCAGCGCCACTTGTGCGCTATTAGGCGGCAATGGCGCGGGTAAAACCACCACAATCGCCATGTTGCTCGGCTTGTTGTTGCCAACCAGTGGCCGGATTCGGATTCTCGATGCAGAGGTTCCCCGCCAGATTCGGCAGGTATTGCCGCGCATGAACTTCTCTTCGCCCTATGTCGATTTGCCGCAACGCTTGACTGTGGCGGAAAACCTGACGGTGTACGCCCGCCTGTATGGCGTGCGCCGGATTCGGGAACGACTGGCGGTTTTGGGCCGGGATTTGGACATTGACGCTTTCTTCCCTCGTCCTTACGGCAGTCTGTCTGCTGGGCAAAAAACCCGGGTTGCACTGGCCAAGGCGTTATTAAATGAACCGGAAATTCTGTTACTGGACGAACCGACCGCTTCACTCGATCCCGACACCGCTGACCGGATGCGCGGCATTCTCACCGACTATCAACGCCACAGCGGCGCGACCCTGCTTTTGGCCTCCCACAATATGAGCGAAGTCGAGCGGCTGTGCAATCAGGTGATCATGTTGCGGGCCGGCCAAATCGTGGCGACCGGTGCTCCGCGTGAATTGATTCACCGCTATGGCCGCAAGGATATGGAAGAAGTGTTTCTCGATATTGCCCGGGGAATTCAAAGCGGTGAGGTGCTCGAATGAACGGAATTTCCCTGCGCCGGATTAGCGCGTTGGCGCTGCGTTATCTCTATTTGCTGCGAAGTTCGCGGGTGCGGATTATTGAACTGGCGTATTGGCCAACGGTGCAGATGATCCTGTGGGGCTTTATTACCCAATACCTGGCGGGTCATAGCGATGTGCTGAATCAGGCGGCGGGTTTGCTGTTGTCTGGGGTCTTGCTATGGGATGTGCTGTTTCGCAGTCAATTAGGGCTGTCCGTCGTATTTTTTGAGGAATTGCACGCCCGTAATCTGGCCCAATTGCTGATCAGTCCCTTGCGACCCATCGAACTCATTATCGCGTTGATCACGATCAGTCTGGTGCGAACCCTGCTTGGAGTTGGTATTGCGGTGCTGCTGGCGATCCCCTTTTACGGTTTTAATCTGTTCAGTCTGGGCCTGCCGCTGGCCGGATTCTTTTTTAATCTGCTGGTGATGGGGTGGGCGATTGGCCTGCTGGTTTCAGCCCTGGTGTTGCGCTATGGCATGGGCGCAGAAAGCATTGCCTGGGCGGCCATTTTTGCCTTAGCGCCACTCTGCGGAATTTATTACCCAATCGCCACGTTACCCAGTTGGTTGCAACCGCTGTCCTGGGTCTTGCCCGCCAGTTATGTCTTTGAAGGAATGCGGGCGGTTTTGCTGGATCATGCATTCCGGCTGGATTATTTGATTGATGCTCTGTTGCTGAACGCCGCCTATCTTGGTTTGGGCATCGGCGTCTTTCTGGCGACTGTTCATAATGCGCGAGAACGGGGTTCGCTGTTGCAATCGGGTGAGTGAGAAGAACGATGCCTCATCGACCTGACCGCTACGCTGCCAACCCTGAATCTTTTCTCAAATTTACCTATTGGAAATGACCATGTGCGGAATTGTAGGCGCTATCGCGGAACGCAATGTCACGCCCATCCTGCTGGAGGGATTGCGGCGACTGGAATATCGCGGTTATGACTCGGCGGGCATCGTGACTCTGGACAACCGCGATGATCAATTGCACCGGCTTCGCACAGTGGGCAAGGTGCAAATGCTGGCGGATCGATTGCGGCAGGAACCGGTGCGCGGGCCATTGGGCATTGCGCATACCCGCTGGGCGACTCATGGCGAACCCTGTGAGCGCAACGCCCATCCGCATGTCAGCAGCGATGCGGTGGCGGTAGTGCATAACGGCATCATCGAGAATTACCGGGAACTCAAGGAAGAATTGCTGGCCGCCGGTTACTGCTTTGAGTCGGAAACTGATACCGAAGTCGTGGCGCATCTGATTGACCGGCATTTCCGGGAAACCCGTCAGTTGTTGACCGCAGTACAGCAGGCGGTGGCGCAACTGACGGGCGCCTACAGTCTGGGGGTGATTTGCCGTGATGACCCGGAACGGTTGATTGCGGCGCGCGCCGGCAGCCCGCTGGTGGTGGGCGTCGGCATTGAGGAACATTTCATCGCCTCGGATGTGTTTGCGCTGGCCCCGGTCACGCAAACCTTCGCGTTTCTGGAAGAAGGCGATATTGCTGAAGTGCGGCGGGATGGCTTTACGATTTATGACCGGCAAGGGCAGGAAGCGGAGCGGCCCTTGTCGTATTCAAGTCAGGCGGTCGGCGCAGTTGGCAAGGGTAATTACCGTCATTTCATGCTTAAGGAAATTTTCGAGCAGCCGGTGGTGGTCGCCGAAACTCTGGAAGGGCGGATTCATCAGGGCCGGGTGCTGGAAGACAGTTTCGGGCCGGAGGCGGCGGCGCTGTTTGACCAGATCCAGGGCGTCCACATTATCGCTTGCGGCACCAGCTATCACGCCGGGCTGATTGCCCGTTACTGGCTGGAAAATCTGGGCGTCCCCTGTACGGTGGAGGTCGCCAGCGAATACCGGTACCGGCGCGGAGTGACGCCGCCCCATACCCTGTTTGTCTGCATCTCCCAGTCCGGCGAAACGGCGGACACCCTGGCGGCGTTGCGGGCGGCGAAAGAACGCGGCTATGTGGCGACTCTCGCCATTTGCAACGTCGCCGAAAGTTCGTTGGTGCGGGAAGCGACCTTGACCATGCTGACCCGCGCTGGTCGGGAAATTGGCGTGGCTTCGACCAAAGCGTTTATGACCCAACTGGTCGTGCTGCGATTACTGGCGCTGATGCTGGGTCGGCGCTATGGCTTGAGCGCAATGGAGGAAGCGGCGCTGGTGGATGATTTGGCTCGACTGCCGAAGGCGCTGGATGAGGCGCTGGCGCTAAATGGTGCGATTGAGCGGTTGGCCGAGCATTTTGCCGACAAGCGGCATGCGCTGTTTTTGGGGCGCGGCCCGCAATATCCGATTGCGATGGAAGGGGCGCTCAAGCTCAAGGAAATTTCCTACATTCACGCGGAGGCGTATCCGGCGGGTGAACTCAAGCATGGTCCGCTGGCGCTGGTGGACAGTGATATGCCGGTGGTGTGTGTGTTGCCAAAAGACGGGTTATTGGAAAAAGTGCTCTCCAATTTGCAGGAAGTGCGGGCGCGGGGCGGTGTGCTGTTTCTATTTGCTGATCGCGAAGTGGATATTGGTTTGGGCGGCGTGGATACCCATGTTTTATCACTGGGCGCAGTGCCGGAATCGATTGCGCCGCTGGTTTTCACCGTGCCGCTGCAATTGCTGGCCTACCACGTTGCTATTTTGAAAGGCACTGATGTCGATCAGCCGCGTAATCTGGCAAAATCGGTGACAGTGGAATAACCCCAATATGGCAGATAAACAACCTTCAACGCCCAACGCCAATTAAAAAGGTCAGTGGTTTTCTTGTCCCAATATGGCCTGTCAATAACCATAACTATGGGTGAATAGGATGAATCGTCGTCAGTTCATTGAGGTGACCGGAGCTGGCGCATTGGCCCTGGCCGCTGACCCCGCGCTCGCCAGGTTGGAGGACTCCGGACATCCCGGAACGGAAGGACCCTCGTCCCCCTGT
>JAJHPN010000075.1 GCA_020890855.1 Candidatus Contendibacter sp.
GCCAAAGCCTGGACTGCCCGCCAGTCCGCCTTGCTGAATCTGACGCAATGGAACGCCGCCGGACGGATTGGCGTAGTCAATGGCCTGGACGGCTGGCACGCCGGTTTCCAGTGGGCGCAACAGGATTCCGGCTACCGCATCGATCTGGTTGGCCCGCTCGGTCAGGGTCGGGTTCGGGTTGAGGGCGATGAGCAAACCGTGCGGATTCAGACGGCGGACGGTCAGACGCAATCCGCATCCGATCCCGACGCCCTGCTGGAACAGGCGGTCGGGACACGACTGCCGGTGACTGGCCTGCGTTACTGGATTCGCGGCTTGCCGGAGCCGGGCGCATCGCCAACCCTCCAGACCGACGCCGAGGGCCGGCTGACCCGGCTGGAGCAGAACGGCTGGATCATTGAATATCCGGCTTACGCCTATGCCGCTCCCCTGAGTCTGGAACTGCCCGAACGGATCATCGCCCGCCGGCAGGACTTGAGCGTCAAGTTGATCATTGAAGACTGGAGCCGCTGATGATGAACGATCCCGCCGCCTGGCTTGCTCCCGCCAAACTGAATCTCATGCTCCGCATCGTCGGGCGGCGGCCCGATGGTTATCACCTGCTGCAAACAGTGTTTCAGTTTCTGGATCGCTGCGACCGGCTCTGGTTTATTCCTCGCGCTGACGGAATCATCGTGCGGGAAGGCGTCGTGGCCGGGGTGACCCCGGAAGCCGATTTGACGATTCGCGCCGCCCGCCTGCTCCAACAAGTTACAGAAGCCGGCTGTGGCGCCACGATTCGGCTTGACAAGCGGTTGCCTTTGGGCGGTGGGCTGGGCGGCGGCAGTTCCGACGCCGCAACAACGCTGGTGGCGCTCAATCACATCTGGCAAACCGGCCTGAGCCTGGCGCAACTGGCGGCGCTTGGCCTGCAACTCGGCGCGGATGTGCCGGTGTTCGTTCACGGTCAGGCCGCCTGGGCGGAAAGCGTAGGCGAACGGTTGACTCCGATAGCACTGCCGGAACCGTGGTTTGTGGTGCTGACCCCAGCCTGTCAGGTTTCCACCGCCGTAGTGTTTAATGACCCGGAATTGACAAGAAATTCGCCACTCAGCACAATAGCCGACTTCGTAAACGATGCTGGCGGCAATGATTGTGAAGCGGTGGTGTATCGCCGCTACCCGGAAGTCGCCGCCGCCGCCGCCTGGTTGAACCGGTATGGAGTCGCCCGGATGACCGGGACCGGGGCTGGGGTATTCGCCGCCTTCCCGGATGCTGGAAGCGCCAACCGGGTGCTGGAGCAATTGCCGCGAGGGTGGAGCGGCTTTGTCGCAGCAGGGCGCAACCAGTCGCCCCTGCATGAGCGGCTGGCGCGGGAATGCGCTGCATCGGTTTGAAGCGCCTCTGAATTATTGGGCCGTCGCCAAGCGGTAAGGCACCGGATTTTGGATCCGGCATTCCCAGGTTCGAATCCTGGCGGCCCAGCCATCTTTCCACAGCACATCAACGGGAGAACCTATCGTGTACGAAGGCCGCATGATGGTGTTCACGGGCAACGCTCACCCGCAACTGGCTCGCGATATCGCCGAGCATCTCCAATTGCCGCTGGGCCAGGCGGTGGTCAGCCGGTTCAGCGATGGCGAAGTCCTGGTCGAGTTGATGGAAAACGTGCGCGGCAAGGATGTGTTCATCGTTCAGCCCACTTGCGCGCCCACCAACGACAACATTATGGAATTGCTGGTGATGGCCGATGCGTTGCGCCGGTCCTCGGCGGTGCGGGTCACGGCAGTCATCCCCTATTTCGGCTATTCCCGGCAGGATCGCCGGCCCCGTTCAGCCCGCGTGCCGATTTCCGCCAAGGTGGTCGCCAACATGATCACCAGCGTCGGCGTGGATCGGGTGTTGACGCTGGATTTGCACGCGGATCAGATTCAGGGATTTTTCGATCTGCCGGTCGACAACATTTACGCCACGCCTATCGTCCTCAGCGACATCCGCGCCCAGAATCTCGGCGATCTGATGGTGGTTTCCCCGGATGTAGGCGGCGTGGTTCGCGCCCGCGC
>JAJHPN010000218.1 GCA_020890855.1 Candidatus Contendibacter sp.
CTGCGCCCCAGCCGGGCGGTGAACCAGAAGGTGCTGCCCGCTCCCGGTTGGCTGTCCACTCCTACCGTCCCTCCCATCAACTGCGCCAATCGCCGGGTGATCGCCAGCCCCAGCCCGGTGCCGCCGTGGCGGCGGGTGGTGGAGGCGTCAGCCTGTTCGAAGGTGTCGAAAATCCGGCTTTGCTGTTCGGGAGTGAGACCGATGCCGGTGTCCTGGACTTCGAACCGCACCAGCAGGCCGTCGTCCCTTTCGTCCACCAACTGGGCGCCTAACCGGATCATGCCATGTTCGGTAAACTTGACCGCGTTGCCGGCAAAGTTGAGCAGCGCCTGGCGCAATCGGGTGGGATCGCCGCGCAGCCAGAGGGGCGCACCGGTGATGTCGATCTCCACCGTCAACTCTTTCTCCTTCGCGGCGTCGGCGATCAGCGAGCAGACCTGATCGAACAGTGCGCTCACGGAGAAATCGCTCTCTTCCAGCACCAGCTTGCCCGCCTCGATCTTCGATAGATCGAGAATGTCGTTGAGGATCGCCAGCAGGTGGCGACCAGCGTCGGCAACCTTGTTCAGTCGCTGGACTTGCGCCGGCGTCGCCCCTCTTTGACGCAGCAGGTAGACCAGCCCGAGAATGGCGTTGAGCGGCGTGCGAATTTCGTGGCTCATGTTGGCCAAAAACGCGCTCTTGGCCCGGCTCGCCTGCTCGGCCGCATCTTTGGCGACAACCAAGGCGGCTTCGATGCGGCGACGCATGACGATGCGCCAGAGGTCGTCGCCGATCAGTTGCAGTTCGTGCTCGTCCGACTGATCGTAATTGGTCGGCTTGTTGCCGACGCCGAGCATGATTCGGACCTGGTCTCCTTCCACGACTGGCACGCCCAAGTGGCGGACCAGGTGGGCGTGACCCGCCGGATACCCTCGGCGGTCGGGCAGGTTCTGGTAGTCGTTGTGAACCACCGGCCCCCGCCGCCGCGCCGTATCCGCCCATACCCCGGCCATCGAAATCGGGTAATGGCTTTCGTAGACGGCGGTGCAATGCTTCAGGGTGTCAGCCGACCAGGTGTAAAGCTGGATGGTCTCCTGGTCGTCGTTGACGAAATGCAGGTAGCCGATCTCGCTGCCGGTCAGGCGCACGGCTTCTTCGATGCCCCGCTGCAACAATTCGCGCTCGTCCATTTGATCAGACTGCTGGCTCATCTCGAACATCGCCTTCAGCCGCATATCGCTGACCAGCAGTTGCCGATTGGCGGTTTCCAGTTCCGCCGTGCGCTTGGCCACCAGTTCCTCCAGATGATGGCGGTACTGATCCAATTCGGCAGCGATGAGCTTCCTTTCAGTGATGTCCTGCACGGTGCCGATAGCGGATACGGCCACACCGGCGGCGTCGCGGAGAATCTCGGCGCGCTCGCGCACCCAACGGATCTCGCCATCGACCACGATGCGGTGCTCAGTATCGTAAGTCGCGCCAGCCACGGCCGAGGCCCATTCCGCCAGCACCCGCGCCCGGTCTTCTTCGTGGATGCGGGCAGCAAACGTATCGAACGTGACCAGCGAATCGGGCGGCAGGCCGAACATGCGATAGATTTCCCGCGACCAAGTCAAATGGCCATCAGGAATATCCAGATTCCAGCTACCGACCCGCGCGATGGCTTGGGCCTTGTTGAGGGAATCCTCATTCGCGCGCCGCGCATCTTCCATCTCCTTGCGTTCGGTGATGTCGCGGCCCACTGACTGGAATTCGACGCAGCGACCCTGTTCGTCCAGCAAAGGGACGTCCACCCACTGCAACCAGCGGATCTCGCCGTCGCGAGACCGCGCCGGATGTTCATAGCGCAGCTTGCGCGGGTTAGCGGCCAGTTCATCGTAGCTGGCGACCACGACCTCGCGGTCGGCTTCGGGGATGAACTCAAACCACCGGCGACCGATCAGGCTCTCGCCTGGAACAGCGAACAATTGTTGGTAAGCATTGTTCACGAAGGTCAGCGTGCTATCGGGAAGCCAGCGGCACACAGCATCGTCCTGGCTTTCCACCATCGCCCGGTAGCG
>JAJHPN010000399.1 GCA_020890855.1 Candidatus Contendibacter sp.
AAGATGCCGCTATCACCGAAACCGCCCGCGCTGCTGCTGGCGCTGCTGCTGGCGGCCTGTGCAACCGACAAGAACTTCAACAAAGACGTCGCTGAGGCGAATTTCAAGCTGGGGATCGGCTATATGCAGTCGGGCCATTTCGAGGTTGCTACCGAAAAATTGCTGAAATCGCTGCAATTTAATGACGACAACGCGGAAGCGCATAACGCCTTGGCCGTCCTTTATGAGGAAATTCGTGAGTACGGCCCCGCCGAGATCCACTATAAGCGGGCCATTGATCTCAAGCCCGACTATACCTTGGCCAAAATCAATTACGCCCGGTTCCTGTGCAACCACGAATCGGCCCGTATCCCTGAGGGCGAAAGTGAATTCCAGAGGATCGCCGCCGATCCGGCCAACGCCGGAGCTAACGCCGCTGACGCCTATGTCGGGCTGGCCTTGTGCGCTCGTAAACGCGACGATGCCGCCCAAGCCGAGACGTGGCTACGCAAGGCGCTGGAGAGTAACTCCAACAATACCGCCGCCCTGTACGAACTGGCCCGGATCAGCCAGACCCAGAACAAAACCCTGCCAGCCCGGGCGTTTCTGCAACGCTATCACGCCCAGACCCGGCCTACGCCGCAAAGTCTGGGGTTGGGCGTCCTGATTGAAAGCGCCCCGGACGGCGATCCGCAACTGCGTCAGGAATACATGATGCTGTTGCGCTCACAGTTCCCGAATACCGATGAAACCCGCCGTCTGAATAAACCGGAATGAGAGAACCTGGAATGAGTATGCCTGATTCCACTGTCGCTACTACCACCCCGTTGCCTAATCCTGCGGACGAAAACGCCGTACTGCTCGGCGCCTGGCTGGCCCAAGCTCGCGCTGGCTGCGGCCTTGAACTCCGTGACGCCGCCCGGCAACTGCGCCTGAATTCAACCATCCTCCAAGCTATCGAAGCCGATGACTTCGCTCGGTTGGGGCCGCCGGTGTTTGTGCGCGGCTACCTCTGCCGTTACGCGCAACTGCTGGATCTGCCGGAAACGGCAGTGCTGGAGCGTTACCGTCAGCAGGTCAACGTCGCCCAGATTCCGACCCTGAAAGTGGTGTTGCCCATCCAGCGGCAGACCCGGGTGCGGGATTTGCGCGGCCTGTTCTATCTGTTGATCCTGGGCGGCATCAGCTGGGCCGCAGTGGAGCATCTGGGTGATCTGAACCCGAGTCGGTTGACGGCGCTATGGTCAGGCAGCCACTACAGCGGCGGTCAGACCGCGACTACGCCCCCGACCACCACCGCCGCGCAAGTTCAGTACCCCTTTCAGTCTGGTCCGGGCGAGGCGGTCAGTAACCCGTTGATTCCAGACCCAACGCCGCCGGCGGTTGAACCCACACGGTCTCTTCCCGACCCTGACCTGGCTCCGGCCATTGCGGGCTGGCAACCATCGCCATCGACCCTTGAACCTACGCCAGTTCTGGCAGTGTCCGGGGTGGGAACCGCACCCTCCGCCCCCACCCTGTCCATCAACACCACCTCCCCGGACAGCAGTGGCTCCGGAGCCAAGCTGTTGCTGGAATTCAGCAATGATTGCTGGGTTGAGGTGAAAGACGCCCAGGACAACGTGCTGGCCAGCGGCATGATGCGGGCCAACACCACCCGCACCCTGTCCGGGACGACGCCATTCAAGGTCACGCTGGGCAACGCGCCCGCCGCCCGCATCATCTTCGACGACCGGTTGGTCGACACCACGGTCTATATTCCCCGACGCGGCACGGTTAGTCGTTTCACGCTGGATCGCGGCGACCAACCCTAGTTCCCGTGCGGCGCTGGTTTTTGCAGCCGGCGCGGCGACTTTCGCCTGCCTTTACTGGTGGGTGCGGATAGAAACATGGCTAAGCACTTTCAAGCTGTTCGCGGCATGAACGACATCCTGCCCGCTGAAGCGGCGCAGTGGCAGCGGCTCGAAGCGACGGTGCGTGACGTTCTCGCCGCCTACGACTATCAGGAAATCCGCCTGCCCCTGGTGGAGAAAACCGAGTTGTTCGCCCGCGCTATCGGCGAAGTCACCGACATCGTTGAGAAGGAGATGTACACCTTCGCTGACCGCAACGGCGACAACCTGACCCTGCGCCCGGAAGGCACCGCCGGTTGTGTGCGGGCCTGCCTGGAGCACGGTCTGCTGCATCACCAGACCCGGCGGCTGTGGTATGCCGGGCCGATGTTTCGCTATGAAAAGCCGCAAAAGGGCCGCTATCGTCAGTTTCACCAGGTTGGAGCCGAGGCCTATGGCATGGCCGGGCCGGACATTGACGCCGAACTGATCTGCCTGAGCGCCCGGCTGTGGCGGCGACTGGGTCTGAACGAGGTCAGTCTGCAACTCAACACCCTGGGCTCCAGCGCCGCGCGCGCCGCTTACCGGGAGCGCCTGGTCGGCTACTTCACGGCGCGGCAGAGCGGACTCGACGAAGACAGCCGACGCCGGTTGCAGACCAATCCGCTGCGGATTCTCGACAGTAAAAATCCGACCATGCAGGCCCTGATCGCCGAAGCGCCGGCGCTGCTGGATCATCTCGATCCGGAGTCGCTGGCTCATTTCGAGGAACTGAAGGCGCTGCTGGACGCCGCCGGCATCGTCTATCAAATTAATCCCCGACTGGTGCGTGGTCTGGATTATTACCGCCAGACCGTGTTCGAGTGGGTGACGGACACGCTGGGTGCGCAGGGCGCGATTTGCGCTGGCGGTCGCTATGACGGGCTGATTGAGGAACTGGGCGGGCCGGCGACCGGCGGGATCGGCTTTGCCATGGGTTTGGAGCGACTGGTCGCGATGTTGACCGCCGCCGGGCGGCCGGGCGCAGATTCCGCCCCGCACGCCTATTTGATCACGGTCGGTGAGGTAGCCCAGCAGATTGGGCTGGTTCTGGCCGAACGGTGGCGTGATGAGTGGCCCGAACTGCGCTTGCGATTAAATTGCGGCGGCGGCAGTTTCAAGGCCCAGTTCCGCCGCGCCGATCACAGCGGCGCCCGGTTTGCGCTGATTCTTGGCGAAGATGAAGCCAAAACCGCAACCATCGCCATCAAACCCTTGCGCGAAGCCCAGGGTGAACAAGTCACCCTGCCGCAGGAGCAGGCAACGGCCTGGTTGCGCACCGCCGCGCTGGACAAAAAATCATAACCTACCGAATCGAATGGCTGAGGATATCAACCGATGGAGCAATACACCGACGACGAACGGGTCGAGGATCTCAAAAAATGGTGGAAGGACAATGGCGCCAGCATTCTCATCGGCATCGCACTGGGTGTGCTGGCGATTTTCGGTTGGCAATACTGGCGTTCCTACCGCGACGCCCAGGCTGAACAAGCCTCGCAGGCTTATGAAGCGTTTCTTGCTGTCGCGGAAAAGCCCAATGCTGATCTGGCCCGGCAGCAGGGTCAGGCGGTCCTGACCGACTTCCCGAAATCGCCTTACGCAGCGCTGGCGGCATTGCGACTGGCCAAACTGGCGATGGACGGCGGCGATGCGGCGACCGCGATGCAACGGCTGGAATGGGTGATCGCCAACGCCAGACTGGATGAGATCAAGGACATTGCCCGGTTGCGGCTGGCGCGGGTGCACCTGACCGCCGGACAACTGGCGGCGGCGGGGAAATTGCTGGACAGCGTCGCGACCGGCAGTCTGAACGCCGAACGCGAGGAATTGCGCGGTGATGTTTATCTGGCCGGCAACGATCCCGCCAAAGCCAGAACGGCCTATGCCGCAGCGCTGGCGGCAGGTGGTAGCCAAGGGCTGTTGCACCTGAAAATCGACAACCTGGCTGAACCTACTGCCGACATGCTCGTGATCGCCGCGCCGGTCGCGCCACCGCCGGAGGCGCAACCCGAACCGGCTCCGGCAGAACCCGCCGCAGTTCCGGCTCCGACTGACGCTGTCCCGGCGGCTTCGGCAGAATCTGCCGCAGTTCCGACTCCGGTGGAACCCGCCGCAGTTCCAGCTCCGACTGACACTGCCCCGGCCCCGGCAAAACCGGCTCCTCAGGTTGAATCCGCTCCGGCAGAATCGGCGGTGACTGAACCGGCGCCCGTCGCGCCGCCTGCTTCCACCTCATCAGGGCAATAATCATGATCCGCCGCACATTCCTGCTTCTGACCCTGGTTCTGAGCGCCGGCTGTAGCACGATTGGCGGCTGGTTCAGTTCCGACAACACCCTTCCACCGGCCGAGCTGCAAACTGTCGCCCAACCGATTAGCGTCCAGCCGCTTTGGGAAACCAAGGTCGGGGCGGGCGCGAAAGATCAGTTTATCCGGCTGGTTCCGGTGCTGGCGGACGGGCGGATTTACGCGGCCAGCGCCGATGGCGTGGTCATGGCGCTGGATGCGCTCAGCGGCCAGCGGTTATGGGAAACCAGCACTCAGTTGTCCATCACGGGCGGCGTGGGGGTGAGCGATACTGGACTGGTGCTGGTCGGCACGGGCAAAGGCCAGGTGGTCGCGTTGCGGCAGGAGAATGGCCAGGAAGCCTGGCGAGCGCAGGTCTCCAGCGAGGTACTGGCTCCGCCCCGCGTCGGCAATGGCGTCGTGGTTATCCGCTCGGGCGACGGCAAATTCACCGGTCTCGATGCCCGCACCGGGGAACGGCGCTGGGTTTACGTTCATGCCGTCCCCACCCTCAGCCTGCGCGGCAGCGCTCCGCCACTGGTGGTGCAAGGGCTGGTGGTGGCCGGACTTGATACCGGCAAACTGCTGGTGCTATCGGTGGACAAGGGCTTGCCACTGACTGAAAAGACGATCGCCGCGCCGCGTGGCCGCACCGAAATCGAACGGATGATCGACATCGACTCCGAACCGAAGGTGGTGGGCGACACGCTCTATCTGGCCGCCTATCACGGCAGTGTCGCCGCGATTGACATGCGCGGCGGCAATCTGGTCTGGACCCGCGATCTATCCAGCTACGCCGGTCTCGCTGTCGATGCCGGGCAGGTCTACGTTAGCGACGACACGGATGCGGTGGTGGCGTTGGAGCGCCGCAGCGGCGGCGTCCTCTGGAAACAGCCGGAACTGACCGGGCGTCGGTTGTCCGCACCTGCCGCCACCGATGATTATGTGGTGGTTGGCGATTTCGAGGGTTATCTGCATTGGTTAAACAAGGACAGCGGGCGGATCATCGGCCGGGTTCGCGCGACCAGCACCCCGATCATTGCTCCGCCGATCGCCGCTGGTAACGTGGTGTTCGTTTACGGCCAGGGTGGAACACTGGCCGCATTTCGCGCCGGAGGTTAAAAACCCGGACGTTCGCTGCTGGCCCAAAACCATTCGGGGTGATTGATCGAATTCGGTTCTTCAGCGCTGAAGAGCCCTTCGATGGAACGCATTCAATCGTTGCGCGGCTTGCTTTGAGATAGCGAGGAAGATCATGAAATTCATGACTTTTGAACTGACGCAAAATCAAACGCGGATGCTGGAGTTGCCCGATTACGTCGGTAACCGCTGCGCCGTATTCCGGCTGGAAGGAGCACTGGACGAAGCGCGGTTAAGCCGGGCGGTGCAGGAGGTCATTCGCCGCTGTCCCCCTTTCGCCTATAAATTCCTGAAGGTGGACGATACCCGGCAGATTTTCCTGAGTGTTGATCATCAAGGTGAGTTGAGCGTGATCGACGCCAGTGCCGGCGGTCAGGAAACGGTTTACGCCCTGATTGAAAACTTCCGTAATCGGCGCTTTCGGCTGGACGGTGGCGCACCGTATCTGTTCTGCCTGCTGCGCGGTCAGGAAATTAACCATCTGGTGTTTGTCTGCCACCCCGCCCTGATCGACCGCTTTTCCCTCAAGCCGTTATTCACCGCGCTCTCCATCGCTTATCAGGACGGCGCATTGCCGGAGAACCTGAGCCTGCCGCAGGACCTGTTGCTGGAGGCGGAACAATACCGTCTGGCCGGGGCGCAGTATGAAGAAAGCCTGCGTTTCTGGTTGCAACTGGCGCGGGATGCGGCGTTCGAGTGGCGGCCTGCCCGGCTGGAAAGCGATCTGGCCGATAACTATTTCAGCGTCACGCTGTCGGCGGAACGCAGCGCCACTCTGGCCGGTTTGGCTCAGAAATTAGGGATCGGTCTTGATCATTTGCTGCTGTTCAGTTTTCACTTGTTCCTGTTCCGGGTGACCCGCAACGAGACGGTGCTGACCGCCTATTGCCACCGGATTCGCACCGGATCGCCTGATCAGATCGGCTTCAATGAAAACAAGCCGGTGTTCAAAAGCCTGCTGAACCCCGAACAGTCCGTTGCCGGATTCTTCCACCAGGCTGCCCGGTTACTCGCCCAAGCGCAATTCCATTCTGATATTCCATCGCGGGAAGTCATCCAGGAACTGCTGCGGCTTAACCCGGACTATCGCTGGCCGACCAATATCCTGTTCGACGAGGACACCCTGCCCTATCGGGAACTGGCGCTGGACGGGATTACCGCGACCCTGTTGCCGTTCTTCTCCCACCGGCAGGAAAGCGAAGATTTTGTGATTTATTTCGACCTGCGTGACCGCATCGCTTTCCATGCGCTGGCCCGTTCGCCGCAGGACATCTCCAGCCTGAAGCTGGCCTTTGCCCACTATCTGGCGCTGCTTGATCACCTGCACGAAGACGTGCGGCAACCGGTAGCCGCCGTTCGCCTCTTCACGGAACCGCTGCAACAGCAGGCGCTGGCCTTTGCCGATGGCGGCGCGTTGCTTACGCCAGCGGTCGATGTGCTCACGCAATTCGCCGCCGTCGTTGTCCGCAACCCGGATGCGCCAGCGCTGAGTTTCGGCGAGATTCACTTGAGCTATGACCAGCTTGCCCGGTCCGCCGGATCGGTCGCGGCTCATCTGCAAAGTTATTGCGCCGGTCGCGCTGACCCGCTGATCGGCATTTGCCTGTCGCGCAGTGAACGGATGATTCAGGCAATTTTCGGCGTTCTGGCGGCGAACGCCGGTTATCTGCCGCTGGACCCGACCATGCCTGCCGAGCGTCTCGGCTTCATCGCCAGCGATGCTCAACTGGCGGCGGTGATCGCCGATGCCGCCACCCGCGACACTATCGCCGCGATGGTGGATTGTCCGGTGATTGCGATAGAAGACCTGCTGGACCGGCCAGCGCCCATACCGATCCCGGTGGATTTTGCCGCGACCGCCCACCAGACCGCCTATGTGATTTACACCTCCGGCACCACCGGCAAACCCAAGGGCGTCGTTATTGAGCGGGGGATGCTGGCCCATTTCATCGCCGCGCTCGAAGGGGTGTGGGATCGCGGGCCGGGGAGTCGCTGGCTGCAATTCGCCTCGGTCAATTTTGACGCCAGCGTGCTGGAAATCTTCAACCCGCTGACCCATGGCGGTGAACTGATCGTCGCCCCCAGCGAGGCGCGCGCCGATCCGGAAGCGGTGTTCCGCCTGCTCTGGGAGAGTCGCGTCACCCATGCCTTCGTGCCGCCGGCCCTGCTGCGCTTACTCCCGCGTCGCCCGTTGCCGGACCTGACCACCATCTTTTGCGGCGGGGAAGCCAGCGACGAGGAGACGGTGCGGTTCTGGTCGAAAGCAGTGGATCTGGCCAATGTTTACGGTCCCACCGAGACCACCGTACTGGCTACGGCTAACCGGATGGGCGGTTACAAGGCGGCCAATCAACTCGGTCGGCCGTTGCGCGGTTATCAAACCTATATCCTGGATAACGACGAGCAGTTGACCCCGCTCGGCGGCATCGGCGAAATTGGCATTGGCGGCCATGCGGTCGCCCGGGGTTACCTGGGGCGGGAAGAACTGACCGCGCAGAAATTCCGGCCTAATCCCTATGGTCTCGGGCGCATCTACCGGACGGGCGATCTGGGGCGGTTCCTGCCCAACGGCGATCTGGAGTTTCTGGGCCGCAGCGATTTTCAGGTCAAGATTCGCGGCTTTCGCATCGAACTGGGCGATGTTGAAAGCGCCATCGCCGACCAGCCCGAAGTCAAGGGCGTCTATGTCGGCGTGTTTGACGTTCAGGGCAACAAGGCGCTGCTGGCCTGGTATGTCGCCCCGAACCTATCCCCGGAAATGCTGCGCGAGCGGCTGGCGCAGCGGCTCCAGCACTACATGATTCCGGCCTTCCTGATCCCGATTTCCGC
>JAJHPN010000148.1 GCA_020890855.1 Candidatus Contendibacter sp.
ATCACTTCGCCGGTGGCGACGATGGCGCCTTCCTGACGCAGGATCGCGCCAAGAACGCCATCTGCCGGGGCGGGAATATCCAGCACCACTTTATCGGTTTCCAGATCGACCAGGTTTTCCCCGCGCTTGACCGGATCGCCCGGTTTCTTTTTCCAGTTGATCAGCGTGCCGTCGGCGACGGATTCGGGCAAAGTCGGGACTTTCACTTCTACGGTCATGTTATCGGTTTCCCTAGTGTGGTTCCGGGTTATGGTTCGGTCTGAGCTGCCGTGGCTACTGGTTCAGGGCGTCATCAACCAGTTGCTGTTGCTGCTCAACATGGACGCTGTAATAGCCGACCGCCGGCGACGCCAACGGGGCGCGGCCCGCATAAATCAGCCGCTGGTGCGGCTGTAGACCCCGTTCCAGGTGATGCAGGCTCTGGTACCAGGCGCCCTGATTCTTCGGCTCTTCCTGACACCAGACCACATCGAACATATTGGGATATTGATTCAGGGTCTGGTTGTACAACGCCTGTGGGAACGGATAGAGCTGCTCGATGCGAATGATCGCAACATGGTCCAGCTTCCGCTCGCGGCGGGCTTCCAGCAGGTCGTAGTACACCTTGCCGCTGCACGCGACGATCCGAGTAATTTTGGCCGGATCGTGATCATCGATCTCGCCGATGATTTCCTGAAAGCTGCCTTCGGTCAGGTCTTCCAGCGTATTGACCGCCAGCCGATGGCGCAGCAGGCTCTTGGGACTCATCACCACCAGCGGCTTGCGGAAGCTGCGTTTCATCTGCCGGCGCAGCATGTGGAAACATTGCGCCGGGGTTGAAGGCACGACGACCTGGATATTGTTCTCGGCGCACAGTTGCAGGTAGCGCTCCAATCGGGCCGAGGAATGCTCCGGTCCCTGGCCTTCAAAGCCGTGCGGCAGCAACATCACCAGCCCGCACAGCCGGCCCCACTTGGTCTGGCCGGACGTGATGAACTGATCAATGACCACCTGGGCGCCATTAGCGAAATCGCCAAATTGCCCTTCCCAGATGGTCAGGCCGTTCGGCTCGGCGGTGGCGTAGCCGTATTCAAAGCCCAGCACCGCTTCCTCGGACAAAATCGAATCGATGACAATGAAGGTGGGCTGGCCGGGGAACAGATTCATCAGCGGCACATAGCTGGCGCCGTCCTTTTGATTATGCAGCACTGAATGGCGATGGAAAAAGGTGCCGCGCCCGCAGTCCTGGCCGGAAATCCGCACCAGATAGCCTTCCTTGAGCAAGGTCGCATACGCCAGGTTTTCGGCAAAGCCCCAGTCCAGCGGCAACGCGCCCGCCGCCATCTTGCGCCGGTCATCCATGAGCTTGGCGACCCGCGGGTGCATTTCCAGACCCGCTGGAATTTTCAACAGCCGTTCCGAAAGCTCCTGGATCATGGTTAGCGGCACGGCGGTATGCACCGGGATGCTCCAGTCTTCGTTGCTGTACAGGGTCCAGTCGATGGAATACGGCCCCTTGACCACCGGCAGGGTAGGGCGGGACACTTGCTTGCCAGCGTCCATGTCGGCGCGATACTTGGCCTGCATCTCCGCGAAATCCGTGTCGGCGATCACGCCTTCGGCCACCAGTTTCTCAGCGTACAGGGTGGCGGTTGTTTTCCGCGCCCGGATTTTCTTGTACATCATCGGCTGGGTGGCGGCGGGTTCGTCGGCCTCGTTGTGACCCAGCCGCCGGTAGCAGACCATATCGATCACCACATCCTTGTTAAAGGTCATCCGGTACTCCAGCGCCAGCCGGGTGACGAACAGCACCGCTTCGGGATCATCGCTGTTCACATGGAAGATCGGCGCCTGCACCATCTTGGCCACATCGGTGCAATACAGAGCCGAGCGGGTGTCGAGCGGGTTGCTGGTGGTGAATCCGATCTGGTTGTTGATGACGATATGCACGGTGCCGCCAGTGCGATAACCGCGCACCTGCGAAAATTGCAGACCTTCCATGTTGACGCCCTGACCGGCGAATGCGGCGTCGCCATGAATCAGCACCGGCATCACGGTATTAAACGGCGGGGTTTCCGCGCCGGGTTGCCGCCGCCGCTCCATGCGGGCGCGAACCGAACCTTCGACGACCGCATTGACGATTTCCAAATGCGAGGGATTGAACGCCAACGCCAGATGGAGCGGTCCGCCGGGGGTACTGACGTCGGAGGAAAACCCCATGTGATATTTCACATCGCCGGCGCTGCCAACCCGGCGCTTGCCCTCAAACTCCTCAAACAGTTCGGCAGGCGACTTGCCAATGATATTGACCAGGACATTCAAGCGGCCTCGGTGGGCCATGCCGATCACGATCTCCTGGACGCCTTGGGCGCCCGCCTGCTGCACCAGGTCATCCATCATCGGGATCAGGCTCTCGCCGCCTTCCAGCGAAAATCGCTTCTGCCCGACATAGCGGGTGTGCAGATAACGCTCCAGCCCCTCGGCGGCGACCAGCCAGTGCAATAACTCCTTGCGCTGCCCGGCATCCAGGTTGAGCTTGGCCCGCTGCCCTTCCAGCCGTTGCTGAATCCAGCGCTTCTCAGTGGTTTCATTGATATGCATGTACTCGGAACCGATCGTGCCGACGTACACCTCGCGAATCAGGGCAAGGATTTCCCGCAGTGGCCATTGCGCGGGCGCGACCAGTGAGCCGGTGTTGAACGAAGCGTTCAGGTCAGCATCGCTCAGACCGTGGTAGGCGGGATCGAGATCAGGCGCGGGCGGCCGTTCGCGCAAGCGCAACGGGTCCAGATCAGCGGCCTTATGACCCCGGTTGCGGTAGGCATTGATGATGCGCAGGACCGAAGCTTGTTTTTCCGCCGCCGCCGGACTCAGCACCTGCCCGCCGCCGCCCACACTGACCCGTGGCTGCCGCGCCGCCTGGGTGAAGGCATCGCGGATTGGGCCATGCGCGACATCGTGAGTGCCTACGGTCTGGCTCTGCAACACATGGAAGTACTGTCGCCAGTTGGCGCTGACCGACTCCGGGTCGTTCAGGAAGCTTTCGTACAGTTCCTCGATGAAAGCCGCGTTGCCGCCGAACAGGGGCGAACTTTGGCGAAACTGCTCGATGAGTGTGCTCATTAAATTATCGACTCACGGGGTTTTGAGAGGCGCCGATGAATGCCTGCCCAACGGGGGCGGCGGTCTTGGGTATAGCGCAAACAGACTTGGGTCGAGCGATTTGGAAAATAATCGTTAAAATTATAACGACAGCACGGGTTAGGATAAACCTGCATTCGTGGTTTATTCCAAACCGGTTTTTGCCATGCGAACAAGGCTGCTGTACATTTCCGCGCTGACATCGCCAAGCATTGATGTCAGCGCCGTGGCGGATGGAGCAATAGACTGGTTCCGCCGCTTTAAACTTGACTCCATTCACGAGGGAATCGCGATGGCCTCTACCCACCCGCTTGCGCCGGCGGCGCCCACCCCCTATCGGCCCGCTGAAGATGAAGCGTACATGAGCGACGCCCAGTTGGCTTACTTTCGTAAGGCGCTGCTGGACTGGAAACAGGATCTGCTGACCGAAGTGGGCCGTACGGTCAACCACATGCAGGATGAATCCACGGCGTTTCCTGATCCGAATGACCGCGCCACTCAGGAGGAAGAGTTTAGCCTGGAATTGCGCACCCGCGACCGGGAGCGCAAGTTGCTCAAGAAAATTAATGAGTCTCTGGCGCAGATTGATAGCGGCGATTATGGTTATTGCGAAGCCTGCGGGGTGGAGATAGGGCTGCTGCGAATGCAGGCCCGCCCGACCGCGACGCTGTGCATCGATTGCAAGATGCTGGAAGAAATCCGCGAAAAGCAGGGCTGATCTCCGGCCGGCATGGCGAAACCGTCTCCGCTGCGTGGCCGGTTCGCGCCTTCTCCCACCGGGCCGCTGCATTTCGGTTCACTGATTGCCGCGCTCGGCGGTTTTCTGGAGGCCCGGAGCCGGGGCGGCGAATGGCTGATGCGGATTGAAGATGTAGATGCGCCGCGCACTATCCCCGGCGCAGCGGACGCCATTTTGCGGGTATTGGCGCGTTATGGGTTAGATTGGGACGGGCCAGTCTTGCACCAGAGCCGGCGAACTGAATATTATCAGGCGGCGTTGGATCGATTACAGGGCGCCGGATTGGCCTATCCCTGCACCTGCACCCGGCGGGAGCTGGCGGTGAATCCCCGCGCTGGCGACGGTAGCTCCATCTATCCCGGCCATTGCCGAACCGGCGTCCGTCATCCCGACCGTCCTCAGGCGATGCGGTTGCGGGTTGACGATGCGTCGCTGGTCTTCCGTGACGCCATTCAGGGCGACTACTCCCAAACTTTGGGCAGTGAATCCGGCGACTTTGTAATCCGCCGCGCCGACGGCTGCTTTGCTTATCAGTTAGCCGTGGTCATCGATGACGCCGATCAGGGGATTACCCAGGTGGTGCGTGGCGGTGACCTGCTCGATTCCACCCCGCGACAAATTTATTTACAGCAGCTTCTCGATCTCCCCACCCCTGAATACGCTCATTTGCCGATAGCCGTTGACCTGCACGGTGACAAGCTGAGCAAGCAAACCGGAGCGCCACCGCTTGATGAGCGTAATCCCGGCCCGACCCTGTGGAATGCGCTACGCTTCCTAGGACAACAGCCACCGCCGGAACTGTCTTGTGCGCCAGTCGCCGAAATCATCCGTTGGGCGCTGGCGCATTGGCGATTGGGCAGTGTGCCGACGGTCTGGCCGCGCCGCCAGGATTAACCGCTCCCTAAATCTCGATTGGCGCATCTTGACTCAAACCGGCAAACCGTAGACTAGAATAAAAAACGCCTGAACCGGGTTTGCCCGAAGCGCCTGCTTCGTCCCGGTTGTAGACAGCACAAAATTCACTTCACCAAAGGAGAAACACCCTCATGTCCGATGCCAAACTGTATCCTGTCCCCGCCGAAGTGGCCGCCGCCGCCTGGATCGATGACGCCAAATACCAAGAGATGTACAAACAATCGGTGGACGACCCGGATGGTTTCTGGGCGGAGCAGGCTAAGCAATTCGTGACCTGGTTCAAGCCCTGGGACAAAGTGCTGGACTGGGATTTCAGCCGGGGCCATATCCGCTGGTTCGACGGCGCGACGTTGAATGTCAGCTACAACTGCCTGGATCGGCATCTGGAGCAGCGCGGCGATCAGGTCGCCATCATCTGGGAAGGCGATAGTCCCAATGAAGACAAGAAAATCACCTATCGGGAACTGCATCAGGATGTCTGCAAGTTCGCTAATGTTCTCAAGGGCCTCGGCGTCAAGAAAGGGGATCGGGTCTGCATCTATATGCCGATGATTCCCGAAACTGCAGTTGCGATGCTGGCCTGCACCCGGATCGGCGCAGTTCACTCGATTGTATTCGGCGGCTTCTCGCCTGATTCGCTCAAGGATCGGATTCTCGACGCCACCTGTAATTTGGTCATCACCTCTGACGAGGGGATGCGTGGCGGGCGCAAGGTGCCGATGAAGGCCAACATCGACAAGGCCCTGCTCAGCACCCCCAGCGTCCAAAACACCGTTGTGGTCAAGCGCACCGGCGGCAACGTTGCCTGGCAGGAAGGCCGCGATGTCTGGTATCACGACTTGATGGCGCAGGCGTCCGCCGATTGCCCGCCCGAACACATGGGCGCCGAAGACCCGTTGTTCATCCTCTATACCTCCGGTTCCACCGGCAAGCCCAAGGGCGTGCTGCACACCACCGGCGGCTATCTGCTGCACACCGCGATCACCCACAAATACATCTTTGATTACCACGATGGCGACATCTACTGGTGCACCGCTGACGTGGGCTGGGTGACGGGGCATAGCTATATCGTTTATGGCCCGCTGACTAACGGCGCGACGACCCTGATGTTCGAAGGCATCCCCACCTACCCGAACGTCAGCCGGTTCTGGGACGTGGTGGACAAGCACCAGGTCAACATCTTCTACACCGCCCCGACCGCGATTCGTTCACTGATGCGCGAGGGCGAAGAAGCGGTCAAACGCACTTCGCGCAAGAGTCTGCGGTTGCTCGGTTCGGTCGGCGAGCCGATCAACCCGGAAGCCTGGGAGTGGTACTACCACAACGTCGGCGATGACCGGTGCCCGATTGTCGACACCTGGTGGCAGACCGAAACCGGCGGCATTCTGATCACCCCGCTGCCTGGCGCGACCGCGCTGAAACCGGGTTCCGCCACCCGCCCGTTCTTCGGGGTTACGCCAGCGCTGGTCGATGCCGAGGGCCAGTTCCTGGAAGGCGCCACCGACGGCAATCTGGTCATCACCCGCCCGTGGCCGGGGATTATGCGCACCGTGTACGGCGATCATCAGCGCTTTATCGACACCTATTTCTCGATGTACAAGGGGCTGTATTTCACTGGCGACGGCGCCCGGCGCGACGAGGATGGCTACTGGTGGATCACGGGCCGGGTGGATGATGTGATCAACGTCTCCGGCCACCGGATGGGTACGGCGGAAGTTGAGTCGGCGCTGGTGCTGCATCCGGCGGTCGCGGAGGCGGCGGTGGTCGGCTTCCCGCACGACATCAAGGGCCAGGGTATTTACGCCTATGTCACCCTGAAAGTCGGGATCGAACCGACCGAGGCGCTGCGTAAAGAGCTGATCGCCCATGTTCGCAAGGAAATCGGCCCGATTGCCTCGCCCGATGCGCTGCAATGGGCGCCTGGTCTGCCCAAGACCCGTTCCGGCAAGATCATGCGCCGCATTTTGCGCAAGATCGCCGCCAACGAAGTGGACGCGTTGGGCGATACTTCGACCTTGGCCGATCCGAATGTGGTCACCGATCTGGTTGACAACCGCGCCACCAAATAACTGCTGGCAATAATCCGGTTGGATTGCACCCGGCCGCCTCGCGAAGGCGCGCCGGGTTTTTATTGCAGCGGCGTCCGGCATGAATTTCCGTTGTTGCCTGGTTGAATTGAGCAAGGCACATTGGTCAAAATTACCAGGAAGAATCGAAAAATAATCTAGGGATGGATCCACGCCCTAACCCGGAAACCCGTCCACCCCCATCCGCAGCAGGAGATCAGCCATGAGCGATGTAGACCCCATCATCGGCAGTTGGTACCGTAATCAGGAAACTGGCAACGATTTCGAGGTGGTCGCCCTGGATGAGGACGCCCAGACCATTGAAATCCAGTACTTTGATGGAGAAATTGAAGAACTGGATCTGGATGACTGGTATGAACTGGCGATTGAAGCTATTGAAACCCCGGAAGATAGCGCCGGTCCGTTCGACGAGATCGTGGTGGACGATCTGGACTATGACAAGGAAGACGAGGAGGAAGATGACAAGGAATTCAGCGACGAGGACGATCTGCTTGTTGACCGGGATGAGGACTGAACGCCGGATTGACCCCGCCCGGCGGGGGATGACTGGTGGCGGTGGGGTGGTGATCGGCGATCAAGCACCGGTGGCGATGGGGGGTGGTCTGGCTTGAAATCTCGCTGCTTGCCCGCATATCGGCCTCCACCATATCAGCCCCATCCAGGAGACCGTTCCCCATGACCGTCGAAGCGCACAAGGAAACCCTTGGTTTTCAGGCCGAAGTACAGCAATTGTTGCGGCTTGTCGCCCATTCCCTGTATTCCCATAAGGAAGTTTTTCTCCGCGAACTGATCTCCAACGCCTCCGATGCCTGCGACAAGTTGCGTTTCGAGGCGTTGACCGACAGCGCTCTGTACGAGAGCGATCCGGAATTGAAAATCCGGGTTAGTTTTGACAAGGACGCCCGCACCATTACCGTGACCGACAACGGTATTGGGATGGATCGCCAGGAGGTCATTGACAATATTGGCACCATCGCCCGCTCTGGCACTCGCCAGTTCATGCAGAAGCTGAGCGGCGATCAGGCCAAAGACGCCAACTTGATCGGTCAATTTGGCGTCGGGTTTTACTCCAGTTTCATTATCGCGGACAAGGTGACGCTATTAACCCGTCGCGCCGGGATGGGGTCGGAACACGGGGTATTCTGGGAATCTGCCGGTGAGGGTGAATACACCCTGGAAACCGTGGAAAAATCCACTCGCGGCACTGAGGTGATTCTGCATTTGCGCGAGGATGAGGCGGAATTGCTGAATGAGTGGCAACTGCGCTCGATCATCACCAAGTATTCCGATCACATCACCTTGCCGGTGTTAATGCCGGTGCAGAAATTCGGCGATGACAAGGACGCGCCGCCGACCATGGTCGAAGAACGAATCAACCAGGCGGCGGCGCTGTGGGCGCGCCCCAAGAGTGAGGTTACCGAAGAGGAATACAAGGAGTTTTACAAGCATATCGGCCACGATTTTGAAGACCCGCTGGCCTGGACGCATCATCGGGTCGAAGGCAAGCTGGAGTATGCCTCGCTGCTGTTTATCCCCGCCCGCGCCCCGTTTGACCTGTGGGACCGCGAACAGCGTCACGGGGTAAAACTGTATGTGCAGCGCGTGTTTATCATGGACGATGCGGAACGCCTGATGCCGCGCTATCTGCGCTTTGTGCGGGGTGTGATTGACTCCAACGACCTGCCGCTGAACATCTCCCGCGAGTTGTTGCAGAGCAGCAAGGTGGTGGACAGCATCCGCGCCGGTTCGGTAAAAAAGGTCTTGGGCCTGCTGGAAGACATGGCCGGCAATGATGCTGAAAAATACGGCAAGTTCTGGAAAGAATTTGGCCGGGTCATCAAGGAAGGGTCAGCGGAGGATTATGGCAATCGGGAGCAGATCGCCAAACTGCTGCGGTTCGCCTCAACCCATAACGACAACGCCGACCAAACGGTTTCTCTGGCGGATTACATCGGGCGAATGAAGGACGGGCAGGACCAGATTTACTACATCGTCGCTGACAGCTTCGCCGCCGCCAAAAACAGTCCGCATCTGGAAATTTTCCGCAAGAAGGGTCTGGAAGTATTGTTGCTGACCGACCGGGTGGACGAGTGGCTGATGTCGCACCTGACCGAATTTGAGGGCAAGCATTTTCAGTCTGTCGCCAAGGGCGCGCTCGATCTCGACAAGATTGCTTCGGAAGAGGAAAAGCAGGAGCAAAAACAGGCTGAAGATCAATTCAAGGACTTGCTGACGCGCGTCAAGGCGGTGCTGGGCGACCGGATCAACGAGGCCCGCATTTCCTCGCGGCTAACCGATTCGCCGGCCTGTCTGGTGGTGGATGAACACGCGCTCAGCGCCCATCTGGAGCGGTTGTTGCGCGACGCCGGTCAGAGCGTGCCGATCAGCAAGCCCTATCTGGAACTCAACCCTGCCCATTCGCTGGTGCAGCGCCTGAAAGCCGAGGCTGACGCGGGTCGTTTCAGTGACTGGACCCACCTGTTGTTCGAGCAGGCGGTGCTGGCGGAAGGTGGGCAACTGGAAGACCCGGCCAGTTTCGTCAAACGGTTGAATGGGTTGCTGCTGGCGATGGGGTGATGCCCTTGGGAAACGATACCCCGCTCTGTCGGGGTAGTGGCTAAAACCGACAATTTTGCTAAATTGATTAAGTCGCTGACCTCGATCAGCTCGTTTCAATCAACCCAAGGAGACGCCCGGACATGATGCAATTGAAGGAAGTATTGAAAACCAAGGGTGGCCAGCCTGTCACCGTGCCGGCCACCGCCACCGTCGCCGACGCCATCCACGCCATGCATGATCATAAAGTAGGCTCAGTGATGGTGCCGAATGCGGATGGCTCGCCAGCCGGCATCTTTACCGAACGCGATGTGCTGAAGCTGTGCGCCGAGGGCCGCACTGATTTTGCCAAAATGTCGATTCGGCCGTGCATGACCTGCGATATGATCACGGGCAAGCCCAATGATACGGTCAGCGAGATTCTCGTGATCATGACCGCCAAGCGCTTCCGGCACATGCCAGTGGTGGAGGAAGACGGCAAAATGATGGGGGTTGTGTCCATCGGCGATCTGGTCAAGGCCAAACTTGAAGAAACCGCTCGGGAAGCCAAGTCCCTGCGCGATTACATCCATTCCTGATCCATGCTGGGGATGCCGCCCGGCATTCCCGCGGTTCCCCCGCTCCTCATGAATTCCAGCCCGCCGTTCTGGCAAAACCGCACGCTCGCCGATTTCACCCTGGTCGAATGGGAGGCGCTGTGCGACGGTTGTGGCAAGTGCTGCCTGCACAAACTGGAAGATGTGGACACCGGCCGGCTGTTTCACACCAATGTCGCCTGCCGGCTGCTGAATTTACAGACGGGCCAGTGCAGCCGCTATGCTAACCGGTTCCGTTGGGTTCCTGACTGCGTGCAACTCACCCCTGCGGAAGTTCAGCAGATCAATTGGTTGCCGGTGACTTGCGCTTACCGGCTGCTGGCGGAGGGGAAACCCCTGCCCAACTGGCATCCGCTGATCACCGGCGATCGGCAATCTACTCAGCGGGCGGGTATGAGCATGTGCGGTTGGGCGTTGCCCGAACGTCGCGTCCGGCGATTGGAAGACCACATCATCGAGTGGCCCTTATCATGAAAGTCCGCTGTTTTACCCTGGGTTCATTCCAGGTCAATGCTTACCTATTACAGGATCCCGCCACCGGTTGTTGCGCCGTTGTCGACACCGGCGAAGGGCCGCAACTGGCCTACGCGCTGGCGAAGCTGGAGCCACGCCCGGATTTGCAAGCAATCCTGTTGACCCACGCCCATTTCGACCATGCGGGTGGGCTGGCGGACCTGCAACGGGAATTCCCCAGCGCGAAGACTTATCTGCCGGCGCTGGAGCAGCCGTTGTTCGCCATGCTGCCGCAGCAAGGCTCACTGTTGTTCGGGATGCCCAATTTCGACCGTCCCTGTGGACGGATCGACCAGCAACTGGCCGACGGCGATAGCCTTGAGGTGGGCGAGTGGCGTTTTCGCTTCCTGTCCACGCCCGGCCATACGCCCGGCCAGGGTTGCTATTACGATGATAGCTATATCTTTGTTGGCGATACCTTGTTTGCCGGCAGTGTTGGCCGTACCGACTTTCCGCTCAGCGATCCGGAACTGATGGAGCAAAGCCTGCGCCGATTGCTGGAATTGCCGGGGCATTTGATCGTGTGCAGCGGCCACGGTCCGGTGACCACGCTGGAACAGGAACTGCAAACTAATCCCTATCTCGATGCGGTTCGCCGCGAACGGGGATTAGCCGGGTCAGGCGACCGGTTTCTCGATTCAGCGCCGCGCTGGAGCTGATGGGGGTCCCGCCATGTGCGAACTGCTCGGGATGAGCGCCAACGTTCCCACCGATATCTGCTTCAGCTTCACCGGCCTGATGCAGCGTGGCGGCAACACCGGCCCACATCGTGACGGCTGGGGAATCGCCTTTTACGAAGGGCGCGGTTGTCGGGCTTTCCACGATCCTTCTCCCAGCGCTGAATCAGAAATTGCCCGTCTGGTGCAGCGCTACGCGATCAAGAGCCGGATCGTCATCAGTCATATCCGCCGCGCCAACCGAGGCCGGGTCTGTCTGGAGAACACCCATCCATTTAGCCGTGAACTGTGGGGCCGGCACTGGGTGTTCGCCCACAACGGTCAGTTGCGCGGCGTCAAACGATTGCCTCTGGATTTCTACCAGCCGATTGGTTCAACCGACAGCGAGCACGCCTTCTGCTGGCTGCTGGGCCGCATTCGCGCCCGGTTTCCCGACCCGCCGCGCCAGTCCGCCGGGCTGTGGCGGCATATCCATACCCTTTCCCGCCAACTGGGCGAGCGTGGCGTTTGCAATTTTCTGCTCAGCGACGCCCAACATCTGTACGCCCATTGCAGCAGTCAGTTGTCCTGGCTGACCCGCCGGGCGCCTTTCGGCCAAGCCCGGCTGATGGATGCCGACATGACGGTGGATTTTCAGCAGGAAACCACGCCCAATGATGTCGTCACCGTGGTGGCGACCCGCCCGCTGACTGATAACGAAGCGTGGACCGTGATGCCGCCCGGCGCTCTGACCATCTTTAGCGCCGGCGAACCGGTAGCGGCGTTTAGCCGCTAGTGGGGTGGATCGCGGCGCTGAATACCCGCCTTGATTGTAGTTTTTTTGATGCATATTGCCACGTTCGTGCGATTTTTGCGGCGTAAACCTATCGGATGTTCTATAGTAAAACCTGAAATCCATTCGATAGGCCCCTCCATGAAAGCAGCGCAGAATAAAATCGTATCCCTGCATTACACGTTGACCGATGAATCTGGTGTGGTGCTAGATTCCAGTCGCGAGGGTGAGCCGTTCGCCTATCTGCACGGCCACGGCCATATCATCCGGGGGCTGGAAGCGGCGCTCGAAGGCTGCGAAGCCGGGTTTAACGGAGCCATTCAGGTTGCGCCCGCCGACGGCTATGGCGAACGCAATCCCCAGGCCGTCTTTGAGGTGCCTCGCGACCAGTTTCCCCCCAGCGAGGACATTCAGGTCGGGATGCAAGTGCAGGGCGAGGGTGCCGATGGCCTGATGAATTTCATGGTGGTCGGGATTGACGATCAGCATGTGGTGTTGGACGCCAACCATCCGATGGCTGGCAAAACCCTGAATTTCGAGGTTGATCTGCTGGATGTGCGGGAAGCGACGGCCCAGGAGCTGGCCCATGGTCATGTTCATACCCACGGCCATGATCACTGATTCACCGGCGCGGGTTGGCGTGTAGAATACCGCGCAGCATTCAATACCCGCTTAGAGACTCTCTATCGCCATGCTGTTGCACTTCCCCTATCAAACGGATTCCGAACCGCCGCCCTTTGAACTCAAGGGCAGTCTGTTCACCTTGACGGTCCTCCATCTTTTCCAGCTGGATGAGGCCGCTATCGAGCGGCGTCTGGCTGAAAAGATCAAGCAAGCTCCGAGCTTTTTCGATAACACGCCGGTGGTTATCGATCTGGAGGGGATGGTCCTGCCGCCAGAGGGGGTCAATTTCAACGGGTTGTACGAGTTGTTGCGCAAGCACGGCATGGCCCCGGTGGGGGTTCGCAACGGTAGCCCGGAATTGCAGGCGACCGCCCGGCTGGCCGGTTTGCCGGTACTGCCGGAAAGTCGTTCCTCAGGGGTTTCCAAAAAATCTGAACGTGCTGAACCAGCGCTGGCCCACGCTCAAATCATCGATCATCCGGTGCGATCCGGTCAGCAGTTTTATGCGCCGGATGGCGATCTGATCGTCTTGGGTGCGGTCAGCGCCGGCGCGGACGTCATCGCCGATGGTAATGTCCATGTTTATGGCGTGCTGCGGGGACGCGCCCTGGCCGGGATCAAGGGCAATGCCGAGACGCGGATTTTCTGTCACAGCCTTGAGGCTGCCTTGATCTCCATCGCTGGCCGCTACCGGGTCAGCGAACATATCAGCCCCACGGACTGGGGCAAGGCTGCGCAAATTCGTCTGATGGACGATCACTTGGTCATCGAACCGCTGATTCGCTGAAAGACAACAAGATTACAGCTTCAGCGCATTTTTCAAACACAACCTTAAATGGGATAGCAGCTTGGCAACCGTTATTGTGGTGACCTCCGGCAAGGGAGGCGTAGGCAAAACGACGACTAGCGCCAGCTTCGCCACCGGTCTGGCCCAGCGCGGCTATCGGACCGTGGTGATCGATTTTGACGTGGGTTTGCGCAATCTTGATCTGATCATGGGTTGCGAGCGGCGAGTCGTGTATGACTTCATCAACGTCATTAACAACGAGGCCAATCTCAATCAGGCGCTGATTCGGGACAAGCGGGTGGAAAATCTGTACATCCTGCCGGCTTCGCAAACCCGCGACAAGGAGGCGCTCACCAAGGACGGGGTCGAGCGGGTCCTCAACGAACTCCGGCAGAATTTTGAATATGTCGTGTGCGATTCGCCTGCAGGCATTGAGCGGGGCGCGTTGATGGCGCTGTACTTTGCCGATGAAGCCTTGGTGGTGACCAATCCCGAAGTGTCATCGGTGCGCGATTCCGACCGGATTCTCGGCATCCTGGCCAGCCGGTCGCGGCGGGCCGAGCAGGGCGATATCCCGGTCAAGGAGCATCTGGTGCTGGCGCGCTATGCGCCAGAACGCGCCCATCGGGGCGACATGCTCAGCGTCGATGATGTGCTGGAGATTCTCGGCATCTCGCTGCTGGGGGTGATTCCCGAATCGCCGGCGGTGTTGCAGTCCTCAAACGCCGGTGTGCCGGTGATTTTGGAGGATGACAGCGACGCTGGCAGCGCTTATGGCGATCTGGTGGATCGATTTCTAGGCAAGAGCCTGCCACACCGGTTTGTCACGGTCCAGAAAAAGGGGTTGTTGCAGCGCTTGTTCGGCGGGAGTTGAGTCATGGGCATGTTTGACAACTTTTTTAGCCGGTCTCCAAACAAGTCGACCGCGGCGGTCGCCAAGGAGCGACTACAGATTATCGTGACGCACGAGCGGGGCGGACGTCATCGCAGTCCCGACTACCTGCCGGCGCTCAAGAAGGAACTGCTAGAGGTCGTGCGTAAATATGTTCATGTCGATCAGAGCCAGATCAAGGTGCATCTGGATCGCGACGGCGATTGTGAGGTGCTGGAGCTGAACATCACCCTGCCGGATGAAGAACAGCGGATGGGCGTCAGTTAACGGCCTTGGCGCAGGCAATGGGCGGTCATGGCCATTTTTCTGACGCGAACGATGACCAGCAACCGGCTGGTGTGGTTGGCGAGCGGGTCCGGCTGGATAAATGGTTGTGGGCGGCGCGATTTTTCAAGACCCGCGCCTTGGCCGCTGATGCGGTGACTGGCGGTAAAGTGCATGTGGACGGACGGCGCGTCAAGCCTGCCCATTTGATGCGCTTGGGCGAAGCGTTGCGGATTCAGCGCGGTCCTGAAGAATATATGGTGGTGGTCAGGGGGTTGAGCAGCCGGCGCGGCCCCGCCCAACAAGCTCTGCTGTTGTACGATGAAACCACTGAAAGCCGTCAGCGCCGCGAACAGCTTCGTGAGCAGCGCCGCTTGCAAATGACCGACGCTCCGCAGTCCGCCACCCGTCCTACCAAACAAGATCGCCGCCGGATTGTCCGGTTTATCCGTGATGAATGATGAATCAGGATTTCAGCGCCATTTGTTCACCCGGACTCTTCGACCGGTTCACCTCAAGCGATTTTTGAACCGCAGCAGTAAAATTTCCGTTGATAAAGCACGGCGATCGTTTCCGGATTGCTCACTGTGGCATCCGGTTAGTATGTGAACTCTAATTTGGTCTGCTAGTTTTCCTGATCAGTAATGGCTGCCGGGAGGGTCAGCGAGTGGCGCTCCCGGATGGGATAACACTAGAAATTTCGCAGAATTAATGAGGCGCCACATCATGAAAACAGACCGGTTTGAACATCAGTTGACTAACAATGCCCGCGACTTCGCCCGCCAAATCTGGTTGGCGGGGCTGGGTGCGTTTGCCCGGACTCAGGAAGAAGGCGGTAAGTTCTTTGATGCGCTGGTTCAGGAAGGACAGGCGGTGGATAACCAGATGAAGAAAACCGCCGAAGAGAAATCCGGACCGGTGAAAGAAAGCGTCGGGGCGATGAAGGATAAAGTAGGGGAAATCCGCGATAAGGCGACCGGCGCCTGGAACAAACTGGAAGAAGTTTTTCAGACGCGGGTGGCGCGGGCGCTGCGCCGGTTGGGCGTACCGACCAAGGATGATATTCAGCAATTGTTTGAGCAGGTCGATGTGCTGACCCGGAATATTCAGGAACTGACCCAGGCCGAGGCCGAGATCAAGGCGCGCAAGGCCCGCCCGGTCAAGTTCACTGAGCCGGTCGCCCGAGTGGCTGAGCCAGCGGTCTGACTGACGGTAAAACTGCCGGGTGGCAAAGAGCTGGACGGCATCCTGCCAAATTGACCGTTCGCCAGTCGCAAGGTAACGTAAGTCGCTTACCTGAATGAGACGGACGGACGTGATGGCGAAAAAGCTTCCTCCCCTTCCTTTTGAAGCGGCGCTGGCGGAACTGGAACATCTGGTAGGGCAGCTTGAGCAGGGTGAACCCACTCTCGATGAGGCGCTACAGCGCTTCGAGCAGGGCGTAGCCCTGGTCCGAAGCTGCCAGGCTGCCTTGCGCCAGGCCGAGCAGAAAGTCGAACAGTTGCTGGAACAAAATGGCGAGCCGGTCATTTTGCCGTTCAGTGCGGCGGCAGGCTGACGGTCATGGTTGCGAAACAGATTGAAGGCTATCAGGCTCGCGCCACCCGAGCGCTCGATCGCCGCTTGCCCGCCGCTGAGTTACATCCTGGCGATCTGCATCAGGCCATGCGTTACGCGGTGCTGGGCGGCGGCAAGCGTATCCGGCCGACGCTGGTTTATGCCGCTGGTGCCGCAGTGGGCGCACTGTTGGAAACGTTGGACGGTCCGGCCTGCGCAGTGGAGTTCATCCACGCTTATTCCCTGATCCACGACGATCTGCCGGCGATGGACAATGACGATTTACGCCACGGTCAACCGACTTGCCACAAGGCGTTTGGCGAGGCGCTGGCGATTTTGGCCGGCGATGCCTTGCAGGCGCTCGCCTTTCAGGTTCTCAGTCAGGATCAGGCGATGGTCTCCGATCCGGCGATTCGCTTGCGGATGGCTGGAGTTCTGGCCCAGGCGGCTGGTTCGCGCGGCATGGTCGGTGGTCAGGCCATTGATCTGGCGGTGGTGGGCCGGGATGACCTGAGCTTGGCGGAACTGGAAAATATGCACATCCACAAGACGGGCGCATTGATCCGCGCCAGTGTGCTGTTGGGGGCGCTGAGTCAGTCCGCGATTGACCCGGTAGCGCTGGAGCGGCTGGATCGCTACGCCAAGTGTATCGGTCTGGCGTTCCAGATTCGGGACGACATTCTTGATGTGATCGGCGATACCGCCACCCTCGGCAAAGCCCAGGGCGCCGATCGGGCGCTGGGCAAGCCGACCTATCCGGTCTTGTTGGGACTGGACGGCGCTCGTGTGCACGCCCGCGCCTTGTATGAAGAAGCGCTGGCGAGTCTGGAGCCATTGGGTGCGGAGGCCGAACCGCTGCGCTGGATCGCCGGTTATGTCGTCGACCGCTCCTACTAGATTTTCCACGGAACACACGGAAAACGCAGAAAAAATGGCAAAAGGATGTTGACCGAACCCTGGCCTGTCGCCGGCCCTGGTTTGACGCCTTATTCACTGTCCGTCTTCTCAATGTCCCGCGTCTTTTGTGAAAAGATAACTTCGCCACGTTTCCCCACCCCGGACTTTTACTCCCTGCGATGACCACTGGCTCCGTTTTTCCCCTGCTGGAACAGATCGATACCCCGCTGGAGTTGCGCCAGTTACCAGAGACGCGCCTGCCGGGCCTGGCCCACGAACTGCGTGAATTTCTGATCCAGACGGTGGCCCGGACGGGCGGGCATTTTTCCGCCAATCTGGGTACGGTGGAGCTGACCATCGCCCTGCATTACGTGTTCAATACCCCCGATGATCGACTGGTGTGGGACGTGGGCCATCAAACCTATCCACACAAGATTCTGACCGGTCGCCGCGCCCGGATGGGCAGTCTGCGGCGCAAGAACGGCATTGCCGGTTTTCCCAAACGCGGGGAAAGTCCTTACGACGCCTTTGGCGTTGGCCATTCCAGCACCTCGCTCAGCGCCGCGCTGGGGATGGCGCTAGCCGCTGAACGGGCCGGCAGCGACCGTCAGGTGGTTGCCGTCATTGGCGATGGGGCGATGACCGCCGGCATGGCGTTCGAGGCGCTCAATCATGCCGGGCATTTGAAAAGCGATCTGCTGGTGGTGCTCAATGACAATGAGATGTCGATTTCGCCCAATGTCGGGGCCTTGTCGGCGCACCTGACCCAATTGCTGTCCAGCCGGCTGTTCTCGACGGTTCGTGAAGGCGGCAAAAAGGTGCTTAGCCATGTTCCGCCGATGCTGGAGGTGGCCCGCCGCGCCGAAGAACATGTCAAGGGGCTGCTGATTCCGGAGGGGACGTTATTCGAGGAACTGGGTTTCAAGTACTTCGGGCCGGTGGATGGCCACGATTTGCTGGCGCTGATCCAAACCTTGCGTAATCTGCGAGCGCTGACCGGACCACGATTGCTGCACGTCGTCACCCGCAAGGGCAAGGGTTACCAGCGGGCTGAGGAGGAGCCGGTCGGCTATCACGGCGTTGGCGCATTTGATCCGGCTTGCGGGCTGAAACCAACCAAACCGGGCGGTGGGCTGACCTATACCCAGGTCTTCGGCGAGTGGCTGTGCGACATGGCGGCCCAGGACAAGCGGCTGATCGGGATTACTCCGGCGATGCGCGAGGGTTCCGGGATGGTGGAGTTTGCCGAACAGTTCCCGGATCGCTATTTCGATGTCGCCATTGCTGAACAACATGCAGTGACGTTCGCCGCCGGATTGGCCTGTGACGGTCTCAAGCCAGTGGTGGCGATTTATTCCACCTTTCTGCAACGCGCCTATGATCAGCTGATTCACGATGTCGCTCTGCAAAACCTGCCCGTGTTGTTCGCCGTTGACCGGGCTGGACTGGTGGGACCGGATGGGCCGACGCACGCGGGCAGTTTTGATTACAGCTTTCTGCGTTGCATTCCCAATCTGGTGCTTATGGCTCCCGCTGACGAAAACGAGTGTCGGCAGATGCTCTACACTGGGTTTCAGTTGAACCAGCCGGCGGCAGTGCGCTATCCGCGTGGTCAGGGGCCGGGGATGAAGGTCGAGCGGGAGATGCAGGCATTGCCCGTAGGTAAAGCCGAGCTCCGCCGCCGGGGCCGGGATTTGGCGTTGCTGGCGTTCGGCGGCATGGTGGCGGTCGCTGAAGCGGTGGCGGAACGGTTGGACGCGACGGTAGTGAACATGCGCTTTATCAAGCCGCTGGATGAGGCGCTGATCGTGCAAATGGCCGCTGAGCATCGCGTTCTGGCGACGCTGGAAGAGAATGTCGTGGCGGGCGGCGCGGGCAGCGCAATCAATGAATGTCTGGCGGCGCGGGGGATTTCCATTCCGGTTCGCCATCTGGGCTTGCCAGATCGTTTTGTGGAACAGGGCGAGCGCGGGGAGCTGCTCGCTGAATGTGGCCTGAATGTGGACGGTGTGTTGCGGCAACTGACAGCGTGGGATCAGGTGAGTTTGCCGCTCCCCAGGTAATGCCTGAGTATTTTACTTAGGGAATTAACGGCCGTCAGACTTATCCAACCGGTAAACCGGTTGTGAACCCAATGTGAGGAATTGCATGAAGCCATTGATCATGAATGCTGCGGCCATGCCGGCGCTGATCCCGATTCCGGATGTGCAAAACAGCGCCGATACCCGCCGACTGGCGATCAACAAGGTGGGCATTAAGGATATTCGCCATCCGGTCAAGGTGCGCGACCGCAGCGGCGGCGAACAGCACACCATCGCCACCTTCAACATGTATGTGAATCTGCCCCACAACTTCAAGGGCACCCACATGTCGCGGTTTGTCGAGATCCTGAACGTGCCGGGGCGCGAAATCTCGGTGGACTCGTTCAAGGATATGCTGCTGGAGATGACCGATCGGCTGGAGGCGGAGGCCGGTCATATCGAGATGACCTTCGTCTATTTCGTCAACAAGGCGGCCCCGGTCTCCGGGGTGCAAAGCCTGATGGATTATGAAGTCACTTTCACTGGCGAAATTCGCGCCGGTCAACCGGCCATGAACCTCAAAGTCGTGACGCCAGTGACCAGCCTGTGTCCCTGCTCAAAGAAAATCTCTCAATACGGCGCCCACAATCAGCGTTCTCACGTCACGATCAGCGTCCGCACCCGGGGCTTTATCGGCATTGAAGATCTGATTGATCTGGCCGAAAAGGAAGCTTCCTGCGAGCTATACGGCCTGCTCAAGCGCCCGGACGAGAAATATGTGACCGAGCGGGCCTACGAAAATCCCAAGTTTGTCGAGGACATGGTGCGCGACATCGCCGCCCGGCTGAATCAGGATGACCGGGTGGCGGCCTATGCAGTCGAATCGGAAAATTTCGAGTCGATCCACAATCATTCCGCTTACGCGATGATCGAGCGCGACAAGGATGCCGAGGAGGCGATGCTGGTTCAGCCAGAATCGGTCTGAACCGGTCAGAACAGTCGCGATCCGATGAATTGGCCTGACCGCCTGGCGATAGCGGCCATCGCGGTTTATCAGCGTTATTTGTCGCCGTATAAGGGCTTTTGCTGCGCCCACCGCGTCCGGCATGGCGGCCCGTCCTGTTCCGAATATGCCCGTCAAATAATTCTGAGCGCCGGTTGGCGGCGGAGTCTGGCGGCGTTTCAGGAGCGGCTGCGGGCGTGCCGGGCGGCGGCCATCCAGTCGGCTGCCGATCAAGATGAGCAACAGCGCAAGAAGCGGCGGCGCGATGCGGTGCTGGACTGCTTGCCCGACGCCTGTCCGATTTTCCCCGACGCCTGTCCCGACCGTTGCGATAGTGGGTGTATCCCGGATTTCTGCGGGCGGATGAGCGGGTGGAGGTTGAGCCGTTCCAAACCCTGCGTCTGCCAAGCCGGTGTTGGGCCTGGCAAAGAGTGAAACAGATTTGAGTAATCAATATGAAAGTTGTGCAAAGCTGGGATGATGGCGTTGTCGATGATGCCCGGCTCACCGATCTGTTGCGCCGGTATCGGGCGACTGCGACCTTCAACCTCAACCCTGGCCTGCATCAACCGCAACGCTCATTCAGTTGGCGCTATGGCGACAAGGAGGTCTGGCGATGGGGGCAGGATGAACTCGTTGCGGTCTACGCCGGGTTTGAAATTGCCAACCATTCCCTGACCCATGCCTTTCTGCCCGATTTATCGCCAGTGGATTTGCGGCGGGAGGTGCATGAGAGCCGGCTGATCTTGCAGGAGTGGTTTCGCCAGCCGGTGCGGGGATTTTGCTATCCATTCGGCGGGTTTAATGCGGCGGTGAAAGAGGCCATTCACGTTGCTGGTCACTGTTACGCGCGCACAGTTAGCGAACTGGATCCGGTTTTCCCGCCAGCCGATCCGCTGGAATTTGGCGCTCATTGCCGGTTTGCCGATCCGGACTTCTGGAACCGTTATCAATCCGTCAGGGCGGCCAGTGGGGTGTTTTTTTTCTGGGGCCACAGTTACGAGTTGATCAGTGAGGCGATGTGGGCAGACCTGGAAGAGAAAATCGCCCGCATCAGCGCTGATCCGGACGCCGAATGGGTCAATATTGAAACCCTGTTTAGTGAATAAGCCAGCCAGAATTTGAATAATATTCATGGACTGTTGAGTCATAGATAAAACGCTGTTACTCTTATTAGTTGTGTACTTCAAAATTTATGGAGCATCAATAGCCAATGAAAAAATTAACTACCCCTTATTATCTGATCGATGAAATAAAATTGCAAAGAAACTTGCAGATAATCGAGCGGGTCCGCCAAGCTTCCGGAGTTAAAGTTGTGCTGGCGCTGAAATGCTTTTCAACGTGGTGTGTATTTGATTTGATGCGGTCATCTCTGGATGGGACCACCAGCAGTTCGCTGTTTGAAGCCCGGTTGGGACGCGAAGAATTTGGCAAAGAGGTTCATGCCTACAGCGTAGGCTTCTCAAAAAGTGACATTCAGTCCGTTCGCAAATTTGCCGATAAAGTGATTTTTAATTCGCTCTCCCAGTTGAGGATGTATCAGTCTGAAGTTAAAGGTATTGAAGTCGGATTGCGGATTAATCCCGGTATCAGCTATTCCCATTTTGATCTGGCCAATCCAGCCAGACGGTATTCAAGACTGGGTGCTTCCAACCCGGATGAGATCATGAAGTCATCTGCCCTGTTTAGTGGAGTCATGTTCCATTTTAACTGTGAAAATGACGATGTTGAGAATATCTGTGCAGCGATTGATGTTATCAGTGAAAATTATGGAAGTCTGCTGGAAAAAATGCAATGGGTCAGTCTCGGCGGCGGTCTTTACTTCACCAAAAATGGCTATCCGCTGGATCGATTCTGTCAAAAATTAAAGAGTTTTAGTGAAAAATTTGGCATTCAGGTTTATCTGGAGCCAGGTGAAGCCGCCATTACTGATTGTGCGGAATTGGTGACTACCGTTCTCGATGTCATTCATAATGAAATGGATGTGGCGATTGTCGATGCCTCAGTAGAAGCGCACATGCTGGATCATTTGATTTATCAAACAACCGCCAGAATTGCTGCGCCGGAATCTGGACCCTACCCGGTCATTATTGCGGGACGAACCTGTCTGGCGGGCGATGTCTTTGGCGAATATGCACTGAGTGCCCGACTGGAACCCGGCAGTGAAATTCGGATTGCTGACGCGGCTGGGTACACGATGGTCAAGAAAAACTGGTTTAACGGTTTGCCGATGCCGGCTATTGTGGTCCAGCGATTGGATGGGCGCATCGAGATCGTCAAAACATTCAAGTACCAGGATTTTAAACGCAGTCTTTCGTAAGTGATGGGGAAATGAACATGAAGAAAAACGTGCTGATTATCGGCGCGGGCGGGGTCGCCCATGTCGCTGCGCATAAAGCGGCGATGAATAACACCGTGCTAGGCGATTTGTGCATTGCCTCACGGACGCTGGCCAAATGCGATGAAATTATTGAAAGTATCAAGCGCAAAGGGCATATCCAGAATCCTGCTCATCGGCTCTATTCGCGTCAGATCGATGCTCTCGATATTCCCGCGACGATTCGGCTGATCAAAGAAACTGAATCCGAAATCGTGGTTAATCTAGGTAATGCTTTTATTAATATGTCAGTGTTGGAAGCTTGCCTGGAAACCGGGGCGGTGTATATCGACACGGCGATTCATGAGGAGCCGGACAAGGTTTGTGAAACCCCACCGTGGTACGCCAATTATGAATGGAAGCGTAAGGATCGCTGTGCTGAAAAGGGACTAACCGCCATTTTGGGCGCCGGGTTTGATCCGGGTGTGGTGAACGCCTACTGCGCCCTGGCGGTAAAACGCTATTTCGATCAGATCGATACTATTGATATTCTGGATGTTAATGCGGGCAGTCACGGCAAGTATTTCGCCACTAATTTCGATCCGGAAATCAATTTCCGTGAGTTTATCAAGGTCTGGACCTGGATTGACCGGCAGTGGCAAGAATATCCAACCCACTCGGTCAAGCGCATCTATGATTTTCCGGTCGTTGGTCGTTGCCCAATCTACCTGAATGGGCATGATGAATTACACTCGCTTTCAAAAAACATTGATGCCAACAGCATCCGGTTCTGGATGGGGTTTGGGGATCATTACATCAATGTATTCACTGTCTTGCGCACGCTGGGATTTTTGTCGCATTTGCCGGTCACGCTCACGACCGGACAGGAAGTCGTCCCGCTCAAAGTCGTCAAGGCGCTGTTGCCGGACCCACAAACCCTCGCCCCTGGTTATACCGGCAAGACCTGTATTGGCAACTTCGTTAAGGGTCGGAAAGATGGGCGGCAGCGCGAACTGTTCATTTACCAGGTTTCGGATCATCATCAATGTTTTGAAGAAGTGGAGTCGCAGGGCATCAGTTACACCGCCGGCGTTCCGCCAGTAGCGGCGGCCATGCTGGTCGCACAAGGGGTGTGGGATCCGAAAACCATGGTCAATGTCGAAGAACTGGATCCAGAGCCGTTTATCGCCCTTCTGGACCAGATGGGTCTGCCTACCGAAATTAAGGAGATCGAGCCAGGCGGCAAGGATTCATTCAACGGTGCGGTTCGGGCGTTGGAGCAGGAACTGGCGGAATCAACCGCAACGGTTACGGTTTCAGCCGCTAATCCGCTGATTGCCTTGGCCCCCAGACCGGCCCGTTCGCCTCAGTAACCAACAATTAGTAACGCTTGGGAAAAGTGCGGAAAGCAAAGCGGGATCAAGATAGACAGGCAGGAACAATCGAATGAGTGTTCCTGCCGTAGCGTCTTTAGTCAGGCTATGAAGGAAAATACCGATGCACCGTGATTACTATTCCGCCATTGAATGGGAAAAAATTATCGCTTTTTCCCGGTCGCGGGAGACGCCATTTTTAATCGTGCTACTGGACATGATTCAGGACAAATTCGGGCAATTCCGCGCTGGTTTTCCTGATGCTAAAATTTATTATGCAGTCAAGGCTAATCCGGGTCTTGAAGTGCTGGGTTTATTGCGAGATTTGGGTTCGTATTTTGATATTGCTTCAATCTATGAGCTGGATAAAGTACTGAGCCTCGGCGTGTCGCCTGACCGCATCAGTTTCGGTAATACCATCAAAAAAGCCAGGCACATCGGCGCAGCCTATGATAAAGGGGTCAGGCTTTTTGCCAGTGATTGTGAGGCGGACATTCGCAATCTCGCCCAAGAGGCTCCCGGTTCGCGGGTGTTCTTCCGTATTCTGATGGACGCCGTTACTTCGGACTCCGATTGGCCCTTGTCGCGCAAATTTGGTTGTCAACCCCGCATGCTGACCGATTTGGCGTTATTAGCGGCCGATTTGGGACTGGACCCTTATGGCGTCTCATTTCATGTCGGTTCACAACAGCGGGAAATCCCGGCTTGGGATGCGGCCATTGCTCAAGCCCGTTCTCTGTTTGATCGGTTGGATAGAGAACAGGTTCGATTCAAGGCGATGAATATGGGGGGCGGTTTTCCAGCCGATTATCTGGTTAAAACCAATCCACTGGCGGTGTACGCTGAAGAAATCAACCGTTATCTCGGTTTGCATTTCGGCGGTGCGATTCCAGAACTCTATCTGGAGCCGGGCCGTGGTCTGGTGGGCGAGGCCGGCATATTGGTGAGCGAAGTGGTGTCGGTCGCCAAAAAATCGAAAACCGATTTGAAACGCTGGGTTTATACCGATGTCGGCATTTTTAATGGATTAATGGAAACCCTGGGCGAGTCGATCAAGTATCCAGCGTATACCGAAAAAACCGGGCTAACCGGTGATGTGATTCTGGCAGGCCCGACTTGCGACAGTCTGGATATCATGTATGAGCATTTTAAGTACCAACTGCCGCTATCGCTGGAAAGCGGCGACCGAATTTACTGGCTCTCGGCGGGCGCTTATACCGCTTCCTATAGCGCGATTGAATTCAATGGCTTTCCGCCATTGAAGACCTATTATTTATAGCCGGTCACGGGCCGCTATTCACCTGGTTCCCCGGCCTCATAGCCGAGATTAGGCGCGAGCCACTTTTCTGCTTCCGCCAGGGTCCAGCCTTTGCGCCGGGCGTAATCGGCAACCTGATCGCGATCCAGCTTGCCGACGCCAAAATAGCGCGCTTCGGGGTGGCTGAAATACCAGCCGCTCACCGCCGCCGTTGGCGTCATCGCGAAATTGCCGGTCAGGTAAATTCCGGCATTACGTTCCACCTCCAGCAATTGCCAGAGCAGACCTTTTTCGGTGTGATCGGGACAAGCCGGATAACCCGGGGCTGGACGAATCCCGCGATAGTTTTCGGCGATTAAATCATCATTGCCCAGTGTTTCATCGGCGGCGTAGCCCCAGAACTCTTGACGCACTCGTTCATGCAGGCGCTCGGCAAACGCCTCCGCCAAGCGGTCAGCCAGCGCCTTGAGCAGAATAGCGCTGTAGTCGTCGTGATCCCGCTCAAAAGCCATCACCCGTTCTTCAATGCCAATGCCGGTAGTGACAGCGAATCCGCCCAGATAATCAGCCACGCCCGAGTCACTGGGCGCAACCCAGTCAGCCAGGCAGCGATGTGATTTTCCGGCGGGTTTTGGCGCTTGCTGACGCAAGTGGTGCAACGTCATTAATCGCTGTTCCCGACGATCATCCATATAAAGCGTAATGTCGTCATCGCCGCTGCGGTTGGCGGCAAAAAAGCCAATTACTGCCCGCGCTTTCAGCCAATGTTCGCTAATAATTTTATTCAGCATGACTTGCGCGTCATTGAATAAATGCTGGGCAGTTTCTCCGCTTTGTGGATCAGAAAAGATCGCCGGATAGCGTCCGCGTAATTCCCACGCCTGAAAGAATGGCGTCCAGTCAATATACTCCACTAATTCCGCCAGTGGATAATCATCCAGCGCATGAACGCCTAGAAAACCCGGTTTAGGCGGCAGATATTGATTCCAGTCGCATGGAGTCCGATTAGCGCGAACCTGCGCCAGTGGCGACAGCGGATCGCGTCCACGCCGGTGAGCATGTTGCTCACGCTTCACCACGTAATCCTGCTTGGTGCGCGCAATAAAATCGGCTTTTGAATCAGCTCCGATCAGGTTTTGCGCCACGCCAACCGCCCGTGAGGCATCCTTGACGTAGACCACCGGGCCGGGATAGTGCGGATCAATTTTGACTGCGGTATGCATCGCTGAAGTTGTTGCGCCGCCAATCAATAATGGAATGGTGAAACCCTGGCGCTTCATTTCTTTGGCGACATTCACCATCTCATCCAACGATGGGGTAATCAGTCCGGACAGGCCAATCATATCGGCCTGATGCGCCTGGGCGGCGTCCAAAATTTTTTGCGCCGGCGTCATCACGCCCAGATCAATCACCTCGAAGTTATTGCATTGGAGAACGACGCTGACAATGTTTTTGCCAATATCATGAACGTCGCCCTTTACCGTCGCTAGTACCATGCGGCCATTTGTGCGGCGTTGCTTGCCAGCCTGTTGTTCAGTAATAAATGGAATCAGCCACGCCACTGATTTTTTCATGACGCGGGCTGATTTGACGACTTGCGGTAAAAACATCTTGCCGGCCCCAAATAAATCGCCCACCACATTCATGCCATCCATCAATGGCCCTTCAATCACTTGCAATGGCCGTTCAAACTGCTGGCGGGCTTCCTCGGTGTCCGCTTCGATAAATTCATCAATGCCTTTAATCAGCGCGTGTTCCAGCCGTTTTACGACCGGCCAGGACCGCCATTCTGCGCTCTCGCTCTTGGCGCTTTTCCCCGTCGGCGCGGAAGCATCTTCCCGGTAGCGATCCACAATTTCCAGTAACCGTTCGGTGGCGTCGGGACGACGATCCAGAAGGACATCTTCGACCCGTTCTCGCAGTTCAGTCGGAATTTCCTCATAAATCGCCAATTGACCGGCGTTGACAATACCCATCGTCATGCCGGCGTGAATCGCGTGATACAGAAAGACCGAATGTAGCGCCTCCCGCACCGGATTATTGCCCCGGAATGAGAAAGAGACATTGGAGACGCCGCCGGAAATCAGCGCATAAGGCAGTTCCCGTTTAATCCGCCGGGTGGCGGCAATAAAGTCCATCGCGTAGTGATTATGTTCCTCAATGCCCGTAGCGACGGCGAAGATATTGGGATCAAAAATAATATCCTGGGGCGGAAAATCAAGCTGCTCGGTCAGAATCCGATAAGCCCGCTGGCAAATGGCGAACTTGCGATCTTCAGTATCGGCTTGCCCTTGTTCATCAAAGGCCATCACAATCGCGGCGGCGCCATAAGCGCGAACCAGTCGGGCCTGTCGGATAAATGCCGCTTCGCCTTCTTTCAAACTGATCGAGTTGACGATGGGTTTGCCCTGTACGCACTTGAGGCCCGCTTCCAGGATTTCCCACCGCGATGAATCCAGCATGACCGGCACGCGGCTAATATCCGGTTCCGCGGCGATCAGATGAAGGAAAGTCACCATTGCTTCCTGCGAATCGAGCATTCCCTCATCCATGTTAATGTCTATCAGTTGCGCCCCGTTTTCGACCTGTTGCCGGGCAATCTCCAGCGCCGCGTTGTAATTACCGGCTTTAATCAACCGCTTGAACACCGCCGATCCTGTGACATTGGCGCGTTCGCCGACATTGATAAAGCCGAGCGGCGGGCCGATATTCAGCGGTTCCAGGCCCGCCAGTCGGCAGCGCGGTTCAATCACTGGAATGGGTCGCGATGGCAAATCCTTGACGGCTTCGGCAATGGCGCGGATATGCGCCGGCGTCGTGCCACAGCAACCGCCAACGATATTTAGCAACCCGCTTTCGGCGAATTCGCGAATGACCGCCGCCATGTGTTCCGGGGTTTCATCGTATTCGCCAAAGGCATTGGGCAAGCCGGCATTGGGATGGGCTGAAACGGCGGTATCGGCAATCCGGGCCAGTTCAGCCAGATAGGGGCGTAATTGAGTGGCTCCCAAGGCGCAATTCAAGCCGAATGACCACGGGCGGATGTGTGACAGCGAGTTCCAGAACGCCTCAGTGGTCTGGCCGGACAGAGTTCGCCCGGAAGCGTCAGTGATGGTTCCAGAGATCATGACCGGCAATTTTTGTCCGGTTTGTGCAAAAAATTGCTGAATGGCGAACAAGGCCGCTTTGGCGTTAAGCGTGTCAAAAATGGTTTCAACCAGCAGCAGATCAGCGCCACCCTCAACCAGTCCCTGAATCGCCTCAGTATAAGCAACCACTAGATCATCAAAGCTGACATTGCGAAAACCGGGATTATTGACATCGGGGGACAGGCTGGCGGTTCGGTTGGTCGGGCCGAGAATACCGGCTACAAAACGAGGATGATCTCCAGTATGGTATTGACCAGCCACACTGCGGGCTAATTGGGCGGCGGTCCGATTTAATTCAAAGGCAAACTGCTCCATGCCGTAGTCACGCAGGGCGATGACTGTGGAATTAAACGTGTTGGTTTCAATAATATCGGCGCCGGCGTCAAGATAGGCCGCATGAATCTCGCGGATGATCGCCGGTTGCGTCAACGTCAGCAGATCATTATTGCCCTTGAGGTCGCTAGGCCAATCATGGAAGCGTTCGCCCCGATAATCGCTTTCCTGCAACGAGTAACTTTGAATCATGGTGCCCATCGCTCCATCCAGAATCAGGATGCGGCGAGTCATTAGTTCGGATAATTCAGCAGTGCGATCGATGATCATGAGCGACGGTATCCTGTCATTTTTTCTGTAAAACAGTGGCTTTAAGCGTGATTTGATATAGAAAAACCGGGCTTGACACAAGGCTTGTCAGGCGCTGCGCTACAGCGTCTCTTCGCCATCAACCAGCGCCAGCGTCCGGATCAGATCCGCAATGGACGACGCCTCCAGTTTTTCCATGACGCGCCGTCGGTGAATTTCCACAGTGGAGATGCTGATGTCGAGTTCAGCGGCGATGGTTTTGTTGTACTGACCGTTCGCTACCCGCTCCAGCACTTCCCGCTCACGGGGCGATAACCGCGCCAACCGCGCCGCCGCGGCATCGCGCTGCGCCTGGCGGCAACGATCCTGGGTATCGAGCGCCAGCGCCTCGCGGACTCGGGTCAGCAGCAGTTCACCCGGAAAGGGTTTTTCGATGAAATCGAGGGCGCCCGCTTTCATGGCTCTGATCGCCATCGGCACATCGCCGTGGCCGGTCATAAAAATGATGGGCATCCGATGCCCCTCGGCGCAGAGCTTTTTTTGTAAATCCAGACCGCTCATCTGCGGCATCCGCACATCCAGCACCAGACAACCCGGCCGGCGAACCGCGTCCGCGGCGAGAAAGTCGGCAGCGCTGGGGAATGCTTCCACCGCCAGCCCACTGGCGCGCAGCAGCAGGCCGACGGCGTCGCGCACCGCCGGATCATCGTCTACCAGGAACACCGTTGATAACTCACTCATGCAAATAACGTCCATAAACTGGCAAGGTGAAATGAAAAGATACCCCGCGATCCGGGTTCGACGTCGCCCACAGTTCACCCCCCTGGGATTCAATGATCGAGCGGCTAACCGATAGCCCGAGGCCCATGCCGCCTGGTTTGGTGCTGAAAAACGGCTGAAACAGCCGACTGGCCGCTTCGGCGCTGAACCCATATCCGGTATCAGCCAAAGTGACCAGCGCGGTATCGGGATCCTGCAGGGCGGTGCGGATGGTCAGCCGGCGCGGACCCTCAGCGCCTTGCATCGCTTCAATGGCGTTGCGGGCCAGATAAAGCGTCGCTAACTGAATTTGGATATCGTCACCCAACACGGCGGGCAGACTCCCGGTCAGTTCCAGATTCAGCGTCACCTTGGCCTGACGCAGCTCCAGTTGGGCGTAGTGAATCACGGCGCGAAGCAATGTGTTCAGATCGAGCGCTGCGCGGGCATCTGGATGTTTTTGCACCAAGCCCCGCAGGTGACGAATGATTTCACCGGCGCGCAGCCCCTGATTGACGACGGCGTCCAGGGCGCCAGTCAAGGCCCGGGGGTCAGTCTGATCCTGGCGCAACAAGGCCAGACCCGCCTGGGTGTAGGCGACAATAGCGGCCAGCGGCTGGTTGAGTTCGTGCGCCAAATTGGAGGCCAGTTCGACCGCCAGCCGGAGGCGGGCCATCTGGGCCAGCTCCACCTGTTGCCGGCGCAATTGATCCTCGGCCAGTCGATGGGCGGTGATGTCCTCGGCCAGTCCGGCAATCCGGTAAATGTAGCCGGCCTCGTCGCGGATGGGAAAGCCGCGATCCCGAATCCAGCGGACCGCGCCATCGGGCCGCACAATCCGGTATTCCTCATCAAGGCAACCCAATTGCCGCCGGGCGACATGCGCGGCGTGAACCCGCTCTCGATCATCGGCATGAACGGCTTCAATCCAGTCCAGCGGCCGCTCGTGAAATCCCTCCGCCGGTCGTCCCCAAATCTCTTCATAAGCGGGACTGACATAAAGCAGCCGCTCTTCCTCAATGCCGTACACCCAGAACACTTCCCGAATGTGTTCAGCCAGCTGGCGAAACCGTTCTTCGCTGTCGCGCAGGGCGATCTCCACCTGGGTGCGGGCGGTTACCTGCTGCTCCAGCGTCTGGTTGATTGCCAGCAGTTCCGCAGTGCGTTCCCGAAACTGATTTTCCAGCGCGTCGCGGGTGCGCCGCGATTGTCCTTCGATTCGTTCCAGGCGCCGCGCCTGGGCGTGATGGACGCGGCGCACGATATCCCCATGAACGCGGAGCAGGGCGTAGAGCAGAACGCTGCCGGGAACGATCGCCAGCAGGTCTTTGAGCGTCTTGTCCAGCGGTGAGGGCGGCGCGCCGCCAGACCAGAAGGCCAGCAACTCGTCAGCGCCGAACAGCCAGAACAGACTGAACAGCAGGTACAGCAGGCTGATCAGCGCTGGATTGGGAATCACGGCTCGGTCAGCGCGGTGGTCAGCGTTGAGGTCCATGGTGATGATTGGAAGCGGTTCGACGGGCCGGCGTCCGCTGATCTTCCAGTAGCGGTTGCGCCGGTTCGACCGTGTAGTCGCCCTCGATAATCCCGGGCGCGGCGCGGCGAGCATGGTTCACGATCCGGCGGTATTGCCACCATAGCCAGCCGCCCGCCGCCAATCCGGCGATCAGCAGGACGACGAACAGCACCGAAGCCAGGGCGAACCCGGCGACAATCGCCATGGTTGATGTCAGGACCAAGCCCAGCCGGCCCAGCAGGGAAGTGTTAGGTAACGGCGGCAGCTTCATGGGCGGGGGCTCCAAAACCACCAGACGATCAGGCCAATCAGGCTCAGTCCGGTGAGATTGACAAGGAGGGTGATCATGGAAATTTCCTTAACGATCATCGTGCGGCGATGGGCGGGCGGTTGTGGGCGGTTGAAACTTGCGCAAGCGGTTAGCGTTGCTGACCACGGTGAATGAGGACAGCGCCATCGCCGCGCCGGCCAGCATCGGGTTGAGCAGCAGGCCGGTGAGGGGATAGAGCGCACCGGCGGCCAACGGAATCCCCAGGCTGTTGTAGACGAAGGCTCCGAACAGATTTTGGCGGATGTTGGCGACGGTCGCGCGGGAAATGGCAATGGCGTCGGCAATCCCGTGCAACGAATGGCGGGTCAGGGTCAGACCGGCGCTCTCAATCGCAATATCAGTCCCGCCGCCCATCGCAAACCCGGCGTCGGCTTGGGCCAGCGCCGGGGCGTCGTTGATCCCGTCGCCGACCATGCCCACTACGTCACCCTGCGCCTGCCATTCGGCAATCCGCGCGGCTTTGTCAAGCGGCGTGGCCTCGGCGACCACGTCATCAATCCCGGCTTGATTGGCAATGGCCCGGGCAGTAGCCGCATGATCGCCAGTCAGCAGCACCAGCCGCAATCCCGATTCTCGCAGCCGGCGTAACGCAGCGGCGGCATCGGGCCGGATCGGATCGGCGATGGCGATGATCCCGGCCGGCTGGCCGTTGACGGCGATGAGCACCGGTGTTTGTCCGGCGGCGGCGGATTGGACGATCCCGGCCTGGAGCGGGGCGGTGTTAATGCCGTGGCTTTCCAGCAAGCGGCGATTGCCCACCAGCAGCGTCTGTCCGGCCAGATGACCCGTCACCCCCTGTCCGGCGATCGCTTCAAACCGATCCACCGCAGGCAGTTCCAGATGGCGTTGACTGGCGGCATTCAGCATCGCCTGCGCCAACGGATGTTCGGAACCGGCTTCCAGTCCCGCCGCCCACTGGAACAGTTCATCCTCGGTAAAGCCGGGCAAGGCCATGATCGCGGCGACGGTCGGGCGACCGACGGTGACGGTGCCGGTCTTGTCCAGCGCCAGCATGGTCAGTTGCCCCGCCCGTTGCAGCGCCGCGCCGTCGCGAATCAGGATGCCGTATTCGGCCGCCTTGCCGACGCCCACCATGATCGAAATCGGCGTCGCCAGTCCCAGTGCACAGGGACAGGCGATGATCAGCACGGTCAAGGTGGTGACCAGCATGTAGCTGATTTTGGGTTCTGGGCCGAGGTTGAACCAGGCCAGCGCGGTCAGCACCGCGATGATCAACACCGTGGGCACAAACACGGCAGCGACCTGATCGGCCAGCCGGCCAATCGGCGGCTTGCTGTTCTGGGCCTGGCGCACCCGGTCGATGATGTGAGCCAACACCGTATCTGCGCCGACCCGGGTCGCCCGGAACACGAAACTGCCGGTCTGATTCAGACTGCCGCCAGTCACGGCATCGCCCGGCTGCTTGCTGACCGGCAGCGGTTCGCCGGTGAGCATGGCTTCATCGACCGAGGACGCGCCGCTGACCAGTTCGCCATCCACCGGAATTTTCTCGCCGGGCCGCACCCGGATCAGCACGCCGGGTTGCAAGGTTTCAATGAGAACGTCGCGTTCCTGATCGCCGTCCACGATCCGGGCGGTTTTGGGTTGCAGGCCGATCAGGCGGCGGATCGCAGCGGAGGTTTTGCCCCGCGCCCGGCTTTCCAGCGCCGAACCGAGATTGATCAAGGCGATAATCGTGACCGCCGCCTCGAAATAGGCGTGTTGGGCCAGACTCGGTACGCTAGCGGGAAACAGCGCGACCAGCATCGAATAACCCCAGGCGGAACCGGTCCCCAGCGCGATCAGGGTGTCCATGTTGGCGTGGTGAAGGCGGAATTGTCGCCAGGCGCCGATGAAAAAATGCCCACCGCTGTAGGTCATTACCGCCAGAGTTAGCAGACCGGTTGCGATCCAGAATCCTTGGCCGGCCAGCGTGGCGAGCGCCGGCAGCCACCCGGCCATTTCCGCAATCATCAGTGGCGCGGCCAGCGCAGCGGCGACTGCGGTATTGCCGATTAACCGCCGGTCATGCGCTCGTTCCGCCGCGTCGCGTTCAGCCTCCTCGCCGGCATCGTCGCGCAAGGCGACAGCGGTGTAACCCGCCGCCTGCACAGCGTGAATCAGCGCATCAAGCGTAGCGGAACCCACTACTTGGGCGGTGCGATCAGCGAAATTGACGCCAGCGTCCACCACGCCGGACGTTTCGCGCAAGGCGGTTTCGACCGCAGCGACACAGCCGGCGCAACTCATTCCGGTAATCGCTAGCCGCTGGCGGTTGGAGGGGGCAGCGCTCATCGTTGAGGTTCTCCAGGTCAAGGATGGTCGGGGATTAGGCAACGGCTGACCCATTAAATCCGGGCCAATACCCGCTGCGCGGCGTAGAGGGTCGCTGCGATCTCGACCTCGGTATGCGCCGCCGACATGAAACCGGCCTCGAACGCGGATGGCGCCAGGTAGACGCCTTCGGCCAGCATCCCGTGAAAGAAGCGCTTGAACCGCTCGACATCACAGGCGATGGCCTGAGCATAAGTCGTCACCACCGGTGCGTCGGTGAAGAAGAACCCGAACATCCCGCCGACCGCATGGGTGGTCAGTGGGATGCCGGCGGCATGAGCGGCGTTCGCCAGACCGGCGCATAACTGGCTGGTTTTGGCGGCGAGATCGGCGTGAAAACCGGGGACAGCGAGCAATTCCAACGTGGCCAGCCCAGCGGCCATCGCCACCGGATTGCCCGACAACGTCCCAGCCTGATAGATCGGTCCCAGCGGCGCGAGTTGCTCCATGATCGCTCGCCGCCCGCCAAAAGCGCCGACCGGCATTCCTCCGCCGATGATCTTGCCCAGCGTGGTCAGGTCGGGTTTGACGTCGTACAGCGCTTGCGCCCCACCCAGCGCAACCCGGAAACCGGTCATCACTTCATCAAAAATCAGCAGGCTGCCGGCCTGATCGCAGCATTCACGCAACCCGGCCAGAAAACCGGGCAGCGGGGGAATGCAGTTCATGTTGCCGGCGACCGGTTCAACGATGATCGCGGCGATGTCGTTCCCCATCGCGGCGAACGCCTGTTGAACCTGCGGCAAGTCGTTATAGGTCAGGGTGATGGTGTGCGCCGCCAAGGCGGCTGGAACGCCTGGCGAGGTCGGAATGCCGAGGGTGAGCGCCCCGGAACCGGCCTTGACCAGCAGCGAATCGGAATGACCGTGATAACAGCCCTCGAACTTGATGATTTTGTCGCGCCCGGTGACGCCCCGCGCTAGCCGGATCGCGCTCATGGTTGCTTCGGTGCCGGAGTTGCACAGCCGCACCCGCTCCATGGTGGGCATCCATTCGCCAATCCGGCGAGCCATGACGGTTTCCAGCGCGGTCGGCGCGCCAAAGCTCAAGCCGTTGATCGCCGCATTCTGGACCGCGCTGATCACCGCCGGATGAGCGTGACCGGCGATCATCGGTCCCCACGAGCCGACGTAGTCAATGTAGCGGCGGTCGTCCTCGTCATAGAGATAAGCGCCAGCGCCGCGTTTGAAGAAGATCGGCGTTCCGCCCACCCCGCGAAAGGCGCGCACCGGCGAGTTGACCCCACCGGGAAGATAGCGCTGGGCTTCGGCAAACAATTGTTCAGAACGGGTGGTCATGCACGGTTTCCTTGAGCAAACAGGGCGGAATAACGGCGGGCGGCGGCCTGAATGTCCGGCTGGCCGAATACGCCGCTGACGACCGCCAGCGCATCTACTCCGACCTCCAGCAGCGCCGGCGCATTGTCCGGGGTGATGCCGCCAATGGCGACGATGGGAATGGTCAGAACGGTGCGGGCTTGTCGCAACAGTTCCAACGGAGCGCGGACTTCGTTGGGTTTGGTCGGTGATGGGAACACCGCGCCGAAAGCGACATGGTCAGCGCCGGCTCGCTCCGCTTCCAGCGCCAGGTCCAGCCGGTCATAGCAGGACACGCCGATCAGGGCGTTTTGGCCGAGACGGGCGCGGGCGACTGCCAATGCCGGGTCATCCTGACCGAGATGCACGCCGGCGGCGCCCACCTGGAAGGCCAGTTCCACATCGTCATTAATAATGAGCGGGATCGCGTAACGCCGGCACAGGGCATTCAACGCCTGCGCTTGCGCCAGCCGCCGGGGGGCGTCGGCGCTCTTGTCGCGGTACTGGATCAGCCGAGCGCCACCCAGAATCGCCTGCTCTACCGCCGCGATCAGCCGGTCATCGGCGATCAGCGCGGCGTCGGTGATCGCGTACAGTCCCCGGCAAGACGGTTTATTCATGGTGGTCTCGATCAGTTTCGGCCCAGAACAGCCGGTTGGGGATCATTTGCCCATTACCGGCCCGGTAGCCGGCTTGCAGCGAACGCCAAGTGTAATGTTGCGCCCGGTAGAAGGCCGACAGCATTGCGGGTTCAGAACCGGGGCTCTGGACTTGGGCGAGCAGGGCGGCAATCGCGGCGGCCAGAGTGCAGCCGGAGCCGTGATGCTCACCGGGTAAGCGCGGCCAGCGCCAGCTTTCCAGCCGCCGGTTGTTGCCATACAGGGTATTGATCACTCCGTCCGCGGGTTCATGCCCACCAGTGAGCAACACCTGGCGACAGCCCCGCGCCAGCAGCGCCATACCACACGCTTCCAGAGTATCGGCTTCCGGGGCCAACCGCCGGGCTTCGATACTGTTGGGCGTTAGCACCATGGTCAGCGGCAGCAGCAGATCGCGAATCGCCTCGATCAAATCGCTATTGGCCAGCGCAGTTCCGCCACCGGCAGCCAGCACCGGGTCCAGCACCACCGGAATATCAGGATGGTTGATGAGTAATTCATGCAGGGCGGCGGCGTTATCGGCGCTGCCAAGCGTTCCAATTTTGAACGCGGCAACCGGCAGATCGGCCAGCACGGCTCGCGCCTGGGCCAGCACCAGCGCCGACTCGACCGGTAGCAGGTTATGCACATCATGGGTGTCCTGAACCGTGAGTGCGGTGATTACCGGTGCGGGATGGCAGCCGAGACTGACCAGGGTTTCAATATCAGCGGCGATGCCGGCTCCGCCGCTGGGATCGTTGCCGGCCAGGATCATGACGACGGGAGGCGAAACGAAAGCGGTCAAGGCGAGACTCCAGAGTCTACGGTCAAAACAGGGGATGGTCGATTGCGTTGCAATTAGATGGCCCCGATTCCAGGCTAAACTGAAAATGCGTTATCTGTTGAATGCTTTTGGCTGGAATGCAAGGTCGGGATTCTGCTGGCTGCACCATCCTGTATTGAATAATACAGGATGTTCCGGCATGAAAAAGCAGAACCCCGCCGCTGAAACCGATCCTGGTCAGTTATCAGCCATGCCGACCTCAAGGCCGCTGAAGGCGCTGCCGGGGCTGGTCTCGACCCGCTTGCCCAACCGCCGCGTTCAAGGAGTTCGCCCGGATTGTCCTGCTCAACGACTCTCCTGTCGGCCAGACCCAGCGCTATCGGGACTCATTGCTGGCGCGCACCGGCACGGCGCTGGCGCTTCATCCCGTCACGCTATCCAGCCCGATAGACGTTGGCGAGATTGATCAAGCGGCCCGGCAGGTGCTGAATGAATTGACTGCGGGATTGTCCCCTGGCCTGGCGTTGATGTTTCACCTGAGTCCTGGAACGCTGACCATTATGATGGCGATTTGGGTTCTCTTGGCGAAAACCCGCGTTCCGGCGGAACTGATCCGATCCTCAGAGACGTATGGGGTCCTAGAGCGCTGACCGGTTTGAACGGGGCTACCTTGGTGGTGGGGTCAGGAGGATCGACAACCGCCTGCGGTTCATGCGGGCATAGTGCTTCATGGTCATCTCAGCTCTGGAGTGAAATCGTATGTG
>JAJHPN010000369.1 GCA_020890855.1 Candidatus Contendibacter sp.
CTTGGGTTCCGGGGCGGGCTTGGGTTCTGGCGGCGCAATCAGGGCGGGCGTCACTGGTCGGGGCTGGCGGCTAAACCACCACCCGCCCGCCACTGCGGCAGCCGCTAATATCGCCAGCGCCAACAGACCGATCAGCCATCCGAATTTTCCCCGCCCCGGCTCGCTCCGCGCATCGGCGGGGTGCGCCGGCGGCGATGCTACGCCTGGTTCAGGGCGAGACGGCGCGGGTGACATCGATTTCGGTTCTGGCGCCGCCGCCGGGGGCATTACGGCGCCCCCGGAATTTCTTTGACTCTCGCCGGCGGTCAGCGGAACCCGGCGACCGGCGATTTTGGTGGTCGGCTCCGCAGCAGCGGGAATGTTCCGGCTCGAAGGCGTGGATCGCGTCCCCGGAACCACGATCCGGGTGATTTCATCGCCGTTGTCAGCCAGTTTTGGCGCAGTGATCCGCCCTGGCGCCACCCGGGTAGGCGGATTATCGTCCACGGATTCCGCGCCAGCATCGATCTCGGGAATCGGCATCTCCGGAATCGCTATCGCCGCCCCGCCCAAGTCCGGCAATGGCGCATCGGGGATGGGCGATGGCCCCGGACGCGGCTTAGGTCCCGCCTCCACTCGGGCGCCGCCCACCACCCGCCGTTCGCCACTGGTTCCGCCTGCCTCGATCTCCAATTGCAGCGGCCAACTGAAGGTGATCTCCACGGTTTCCGCCAGCCCCTGACCGCGCGCCGCCAACCGATAGGGCATATTTTCCAGTTGGAAGGCCAAATCGGAGGGAAGAACGAATTTCAGCACTTCGCCGCTGTACCAGACTTCTTCCGGTTGCAGCCAGCATTCCGCACCCTGCCAGCCGTCCGGGCCAAGATGATTGTCAGCGAAACCGTGGCGGCGCAGAGCGAATTCAAAGGTTTCCAGGCTGCGCGGCAAGCCGCTGAGGGTGACAATGGCGTGGCCCAGCGGCCGGGCTGGGTCTTCCGAAACGCGAACCGAAAACGCCGACATCAAATCCTCCAAGGCTTAATTTCAAGTTCTTTCAGCGGCTTCTGTTGAATTTGTACTGGCAAACAGCGCCAGGATTCCGTCAACATCATTTTGATCTCTTGAGTGCTTCCGTGTTTTCGGCGTCTTCGGTGGAAAAAACTCGTTCAGCTATTGTGGCCGATCCGGCGTCGCCCGCACCTGCGCCAGCAACTCGCCCAAGCGCCGGTTAGCGGCCAGATCGACTTCCGCGCCGTCGCGGGTGCGCACGTTACGCTCCACCAGATCGAGGAAGGAACGAATCCAGTCAGTGTAGTAGTCCTGATCGTAGGTGGAGGGCTGGTCGCCCAACTGCGGGCCGCCGCGTGGCACGGTCCGGGGCGGAAATACCGGGCGGGGACCGCCCTCCAGCGCCAGGGTGGGCCGCTGCGCCGGCGGCAGCGTGTCATAACCGAGGAAATCCACATAGCGGTTGAGCAGATTAGCGGTCAGCCGGGCCGGCAACGCCACGAACTGCTCAAATTTCATGTGGAATCCAGCCGCTTCGCGCACCAATGCTTCAATCTGGTCTTCCAGTTTGAGCCGTTGCGCGCCATTAATCAGCTCCTTGACGAATTCGGCCATTGTTGTTTCCGGCACCCGGTAATAATCGCACAGGGTCTTGTTGCCGCCCAAATCCTGCAAATCCCGCATCCATTCCGCCACGGCCTCGCGGGCAAACAGCGCAGCGTCGTCCTTGCGCGGCGCTTCGGCGGTCGCCTCGGTGGCGGGCGTTCCCAACCCCAGCAGCGCTTTCATCTTGCGGGTATCCACCGCCGCGCCAATGGTCGGCGCGCTCATCGCCCGCTTTTCATCGGGCAACCGGGTTTCGATGCGGTAATAGATGTCCTTCATCTCGTCGCTGTCAACCTGCAAGGCGCGCAGCAGTTCGCCGAAACGCTGCTCGCCGGCGCAGTCGATCAGGCAGCCAGCCGCCTGCTGCGCTGCGATCCGCCGTTTTTCCAGCTCCAGTTCCGGGTTGTCGCTGACGTAGTAGTGGGTCATCCGCTCGACCATCTGCTCGCGCAACCGGGCCGCCTGTCCAGCCAGTTGCTGGCGCTTGAGCTCCGGGTTGCACAGTGGGCGCAGATTGGCGGCCAGATAACTGACCCCGCCATCGTTGAGGGCGAAACCGGCGGCCCACGCTTCCTCCGGGTTGCGGAAATGGGCGCTGGCGGCGGCGTCGCGCAGAAACGCCTGCTTGAACTGGTCGATCCGGGTGCGCTCGCTGGGCCGGATGGTCAATTCAACATTACCCTCGTAATCAAACAGGTTCTTGGCCTTGAAATTGGGATTGCGCAGCCAGTAGCTGTTGCGGAACGGGCCTTGCGAATCCCACTGTCGCGGCCACTCGTGCTGCTTGCCGAAAAAGTTGAGCAGCGAGCTTTCCATTCGGGTGATCCAGCGGCTTTCCGGAGAGCGTTCCCCGGCTTTCTCCTCAAACTCCATATCAAACTTGGTCAGCACCAGAAACAGCGCGGTCGGCTGTTGCGAACGCTGCTCCGGGGTCGCGCCATGCGTTGATTCGATCCAGTTGAACACCATCTCCGGCAGGGTTTTGACCTCCTGATTGCTGGGGCCAATGCACAGCAACATGCTGGTCAGTTCCTGCTCGGCGCAATACCGCTCAAACAGGTAGGCGACCTTGCCGCGCAAAAACAGGCTTTGCAGCGCGTCAGTTCCGGCGAGGAACTCTGGCAAGTCCTTGATCTGTTCGCGGGAACGGGCGCCGGGGAAGTCGAGCAGGTCGGTGTGCTGGAAGAAATCCCAGGGCTGTTCGCTGATCACGATCCGCAGCTCGGCAATCAACGCGGTCACTTCGCTGCGCGGCAGCGTCACCCGCGCCCCGTTAGCGCCGGTCAGGGTCAGCGTTCCGCCGCCGCCGCCGCCCAGCCCCTTGAGGGTTTGCACATCGATCAGGCTCTGTTCGCGGGGAATCAGCGCTTCCAGCCCGGCGTAGGCGTCGGTGGCGAAATTGAGCCCCTGCAAACCGCTATACAGTCGCAGGTAAAGCTGGTTGAACGGGGCCACGCCGCCCCAAATCACCCCGAACAGCTTGACCCGATCCGCAATTTGCAACCGGGGAGCCAGTTGCGCGGCCTGTTCCCAATAGCCGAGCCGCAGCAGGCGAATTCGCTCCTGACCCTTGAAATACCGCTCGAAATAGACTTGTAGATCATAGACATCTTCAGCAGTCAGCGGATCGGTTGGCTGGGGTTGCGCCACCGCCGTCAGACCGGTCAGCAGTTCATTCAACTGCGGCTGGGTCAGCAGTTCATCGTCGCTGTGATCGCAGTCGGCGTAATAGGTGTTGCCGATGATCTTGACCAGATCGGTCTGGGTCAGCAGCCGCATTTGCACCGGGGCGGCGGGGGTGGCGCCGGTCGCCGGTTGCAGGGTGAAACGGGTGACCAGCCCGGTCGATTCACGCCCGCCTTCCGGGTTGATGTCGCGGATGAAGTCGATTTTCTGGCCGGCGAAATCGGCCAGCAGCGGCGCCGAACCCTTGCGGGCCAGCGCCGAAATCAGATAGGACTTGCCGGACTGGCTGGGACCGAAGACCCCGGCGCACATGGGCCGTTGCGCCGCCTGATCCAGCCGGCGGGCCTGGGCGACCAGGCGGCGAAAGTCCTTGGTCAGACCCGCTTTTTCCTGGCGAACCCGCTCCGGATTGTCCTCCAGCCAGTTCAGAAAACCGCCGCCGGTCTGATCAAGGTTCTGGCACAGGGCGCGGAGCTGGTCATTGGTCATGGACATCGCGGCGGTTCCTGGTAGGACTGAGGCTGGCACAGAGGCTGGAACCGACGGTTCCGGCCGGGTTTCGGCCAGCGCCGGTCGCGGGGGTGCTGACGGCGCGGCCACTGTGGGTTGCGGCGGCGAAGCGGGCGGGCCGCCCTCGCCCACGTCCACCCCGAAATGCTGGGCCAACGCCGCCAGTCCGCCGGCAAACCCTTGGCCGACCGCCTTGAACTTCCACTCGCTGCCGCGCCGGTAGAGTTCTCCCAGGATGATCGCGGTTTCGCTCATCCCGGCGGTGTTCTGGACAAAGCGGGCGATGCCGGTCTGATCCTGACCGTCGCGCAGTTCCAGCCACACCTGGCGCAAGGCCGTGAAGGATTTCCCGCCTTCGGTCGCCAGAGTCAGGGCGATGGCGATGGTGGCGATTTCGGCGGGCAGCTCCGTCAGATGGATCGTGAATCGCCGGCCTGCCGAATCAAGCTGGAGACCACCGCCCGTTAAGACCGGCTGATTGTAGAAAATGAAGTCTTCATCGCCGCGCACCTGGCCTTGAGCGGTCAGGGCAAACGCGCCAGCATCGAGCGGCCATGGGCTATCCGCCGGTTCCCCGCCCAGTTCCACTTCGACGATCCGGATGCCGGGGGCTTGCTGGTTCAGAGACAGGTTTTGACCGGCCTGGAAGGTCAGCACGGCGCGTTCTCCCTTAGGTTGCTGATAGATTACACAAGCAGGGCTGCTGGAAGCCGATTGCTCTTGAACGATTGTAGCGCAACCGGCTGAATGGGTTGCGGCAGTTGCCTCGCGGCACCCCCCCCGCTCGGTCGGGCTTTTTTGATGGCGCCAGGATCTTGCGCCCCGACGGGGCTGCGCTCAACCACCCCACGAACGCCCCGTCACGGGTCAGAAAAGTTTAGCGGCGTTGACCCCAGCGCCGGGTCCAATGCCTGCTACTATTTTATGGTTATTAGCGAGCTTTTTAACAAAGCGGCGATAGCCGCGAAGGAGAGCGCCATGCGATGGCTAAAAGTGGTGTTAAGCGCGGTCGGTATTTTGATGACGATGCTGGGGTGGGCGGCTTTTGAAATTACCCCTGCGATGCAGCAGGAGTTGGATAAGACTATTGAGACGGTGAAAGCCTGGGCGGCAGACCCGGTTTTGGTCAGCGCGGTGACGGCGCAGAACCAGAAAGGGCCGATGGCGGGTCTGGACAACGCCAAATGGAAAACGATCCGGCGCAGCGATGAGCAGGTCAAGGCGTTCCAAAACAATGACGCCGGCAAACTGCTCAAGCAGAAGCTGGAAGAATCGAAAGGGCTGTACACCGAGGCCTTCCTCAACGCCAGTCAGGGTGAAAAGGTCGCGTTCGTCGATAAAACGACCTCGTACTTGCATAAAGGACAGCCGAAGTTTGATACGCCCTTCACCACCGGCAAACCGTGGCAGGGGCTGCCAGAATTCGACGAGAGTTCCCAGACGCATCAAATTCAGGTGGCCGTCCCGGTGTTGGCTGATGGCAAGTCCATCGGCGTGCTGGTGGTCGGCGTCAATTTGACCCGGCTGGGCGAATTAACCAAGTAGCGGATCGCGATGGTAAGCGCTTGGCCGGAGGTCGGGCGCTTTCACTATGGCGGGGGAACTGATGCGATGCGTCTAAAAGCATGGGGAATTAAAGTCAGGCTGGTGACTGCCAGCCTGTTGATTGTGCTACTGGGCGCTGGAATCGGCCTCTGGAATCTTAGCAATTTCCGTTGGGCGGGGACCATGTTCCAGGTGGTCAGCGACGAAAATCTGCCGGCGGTGGACGCCCTGATCGAAGCTGACCGCGATATGCAGCAGGCGCTGGTGATCGAGCGCAGTCTGATGTTTATGCGACAGGCTTCCGAAGACGCTAACAAAATGCGTAAGGCGCATCAGGAAAACCTGCAACAGATCAAGGAGCGCTGGTTGAGGTATCAGGCGATCCCGGCCAGCGCCGAGGAGCGCCAACGCTGGCCCGGATTCGAGAACACCCTGACTGAGTGGGAAAAGACCTCTAAGGAAGTGTTAGCGCTGCTGGCGCTGGATACGGCGGAAGATCGCAAGGATGCGATTGATATTTCACTCGGCGAGGGTGAAACCAAGTTTGAAGCGGCGCGGGATATTCTTAACCAGTTGACGGAATTGCGGCTGCAAAACGCCAAGACCTTCGATATCCAGGTGCGGGAAGCGGTGACGCGCACGACCCAATGGACTGTGGCGCTGCTGACGGCGCTGCTGGTCACGGGCGGACTGCTCGGCTGGCTGCCGGCCCGGTCAATAGTCAGCGTCCTGCATCAGGTGGCGGCGGGGACAGAACGGGCGGCGACGGGCGATTTGACCGTGCAAATCGCAGTGAAAACGCAGGATGAACTGGGCCAGATGGGCGCGGCGATCAACCAGATGCTGGAGCGATTTCAGCACAGCATGACCGAAATCCAGCAGGCGGCATGGAAAATCACTGAAGCCTCCAGCCATCTGGCGCAAGGCAGCGAACAATTGTCGGACGGCGCCCAGCGCCAGGCGGCGTCCTTGGAGGAAACGGCGGCGTCACTGGAGGAAATGACCAGCACGATTAAACAAAGCGCGGATCACGCCGGCCAGGCTCATCAAATGGCGGTGCTGGCCCGGACCCGCGCCGAGCGCGGCAGCGCGGTGGTGCACGCCGTGACCGAGTCGATGCAGGCGATTACCGCCGCCTCCAAAAAGATCGCGGCGATCATCACCACGATTGACGAGATCGCGTTTCAGACCAACCTGCTGGCGCTGAATGCGGCGGTTGAAGCGGCGCGGGCCGGAGAACAGGGACGCGGCTTTGCCGTAGTGGCCGGCGAAGTGCGGAGGCTGGCGCAACGCAGCGCCGAGGCGTCCAAGGAAATCAAGGGGCTGATTGCAGATTCCAGCGCCAAGGTCGATGCCGGATCAGGAATGGCGCTACAAGCGGGCGCGGCGCTGGGCGAGATCGTAGACGAGGTGAAAAAGGTGGCCGCGTCGATTGCGGAAATCAACGTCGCTGCGCAGGAGCAGGCCAAAGGCATTGAGCAAATCAATCAGGCGGTTACGCAGATGGATACGGTAACGCAGCAAAGTACGGCGCAAACTGACCGGTTTTCAGTCATTGCCAAAGACATGGCGGCGCAGGCGGCGGAACTGCAAAACCAGGCGGATCAGTTCAAATTGAGCGGGGGTTGATGCTACGCGCGGGCAAATTCGACTATGAAATCAGCAATGCCTTCCAAATCAGCCAGCGCGAAGGCCGGCAATCCCGGTCGGCCATAAGCCGCCGGATCAAGCAGGGGATCGCAGGCAATAGCAATCATGGTCGGGTCTTGCGGAAAGCGCGGCGGCGGACTCTCCGCCAAAGACCGCCAGATTTCCAGCTTGGGACAGGCGCTGGTTTTCCAGCCTTCCACCAGCGCCAGGTCCACCGGTTGCAGATGCGTCAGCAGTTCGCTGAGATCCGGCTCCGGCTCCTCGCGCAACTCATGCCACAACCACCAGCGGCGACCGGTCGCCAACAGCACTTCCTGCGCCCCAGCCTGGCGATGGCGCCAGCTATCCTTGCCGGGCGCATCCAGCTCCAGATCATGATGCGTGTGCTTGAGGGTGGACACCGTCAGCCCTCGTCTCCGCAATCGGGGGATGAGGGCGACGATCAGCGTCGTCTTGCCGCAACCGCTCCAGCCGCTGACGCCAAGTGCTTTCACGGTCCCCCTGCTTACCAGTTCGGCTCGCGTTCCGGCGTCGCCGTAATTTTGTGAATGGTCAGGTCAGCGCCGTTAAATTCCTGCTCTGGATCGAGACGCAGCCCCATCGTTATCTTCAACGCGCCATAAATGGCGAAACCGCCGCCCAGCGCAATCAGGATCGCCATGCCGGTCATTAGCAATTGCGGCAGGAACGCAACGCCGCCGGCGCCGCCCAGCGCTTTCAACCCAAAAATCCCGGCGGCGATCCCGCCCCATGCGCCGCAGAGTCCATGCAGCGGCCAAACGCCCAACACGTCATCGATCTTCCAGCGGTTCTGAGTCAGGGTAAACATGATCACGAACAGCGCACCTGCGCCCGTACCGACCACTAACGCACCAATCGGGTGCATTATATCCGATCCGGCGCATACCGCGACCAATCCAGCGAGCGGCCCGTTATGGACGAAACCGGGATCGTTGCGACCCAGCCACAACGCCGCCAACGTACCGCCGGTCATCGCCATCAGCGAGTTGATGGCTACCAGCCCGCTGATTTTGTCCAGGGTTTGCGC
>JAJHPN010000271.1 GCA_020890855.1 Candidatus Contendibacter sp.
TACCACCTGCCCGTCTGGCGACCGCCGTCTGAAGCGGACAGCTTCATTCTGCAAGCGACGCTCGGTTGCAGCTTCAACCGGTGCAGCTTCTGCTCAATGTACCGCACCAAGAATTTTACCCTCCGTGCGCTGGATGTGGTCAACACCGACCTGCAAACCGTGGCGCGACACGCCCCGAATACCCGGCGGGTGTTTCTGGCCGACGGCGACGCGCTGGCCGCGCCGACGGACCACCTGCTGGCGATTCTGGCCGCACTGCATACCGCTTTTCCCCAGCTAGAGCGAGTCTCCAGCTACGCTCTGCCGGCCAATCTGCTGAAAAAATCGGTGGCGGAACTGACCCTGCTGCGGGAAACCGGCCTGACGCTACTATATTACGGCATTGAAACCGGCTCGGCAGACTTGCTCAAGCGGATTACCAAGGGCGCAACCCCGAAAGCAATGATCACCGGCTTGACCAAAGCCCGGCAGGCTGGGTTAAAGGTCTCTGCGACGGTGATTCTTGGCCTGGGCGGGCAGACCTATTGGCGGGAACATATCGACGCTACCGCCGACCTGGTCAATCAGGTCGAACTGGATTACCTGTCCACCCTGCAACTGATGCTCGACCCGATGATTCACGCTGAATTTCACCGCAAGTTCGGCGAGCCGTTCCAGGAGCAGGATGACCACGCACTACTGGCGGAACAGGTTCGGCTGATCGAACGGCTGAATCCGCCCGCGCCGCTGACTTTTCGCTCCAATCATGCCTCGAACGCCTTGGCGCTGGCCGGGGAATTGCCCCAAGACCGGGAAAAGCTGCTGGCGCAATTGGAGCGGGCGCTGGTCGGAACGGTGCGACTGCGCCCGGAATGGCTGCGGGGCTATTGAAGCGCCGCAATCACCGGAAAGACCGGTGCAGGCTGCCAGAACACTTTACAATGCACTGAGGAAAACCCGTGCTTTTAGCTTCTCTAAGTTTTCCTGTCACTCGATCATCGGCGCATAGCTAAAGATCGTTCCTTTTCTCATCTGAATCACGGATTCAGTGGATGATTGGATGACACGAAAAATCCGTGAAATCCGCGTTATCGGTGGCTTGCTCCAAGAGCCAGGAAGGGATCCGGTTGATTGCCCGACGCGATCAGATTTTGGCGCGTCCAGAGGTGCAAGCTTCTGCGTTGACTCCCCAATGACCAGTTACGCGCCTCATTACTTACAACGCAAAGCCGAACAAAAATGACGCTGATTCCACTCCGGGGGCTGGACTGGCTGCTGACCCTCGTAACTATTCTGAGTTCGGGGTGGGCGTTGGCCGAAGAACCACCGACGCTGAGCTGGTACCGGATGCAATTTGCCCCCATTTTTATTTTCACCGGCGAGGCTCGCGATCAGGGCTTTGGCGATGCGTTGCTACGGGCGCTGGCCGCGAAGTTGCCGCAATACCGGCACCGATTTGTCGCTGCGCCCCTGGAACGGGCGCTGGCCCGAACCGGCGAGGGACACCAACTGGACTGCGTCGGCGCCTTGTTGCGAACTCCCAAGCGCGAAGCCCGGATGCATTTTTCCGAACCTTTTCTCAATATGCCGCCGAATGGCGCAATTATCCGAGCCAACGACTGGTCTCGCTTTGAACCGTTCCTGAATCATGGCCGCCTGTCGCTGAAGCGCGTACTACAAGCTGGGACCTTCGCTGTCGGAATCACCAACAACCGCAGCTATGGTTCCGGCGTCAACGCGCTGCTGGCGCTTTATGCGGGTCAACCCACGGTGGTTATTGAGCGACGCGGGCAAGGCGCCGGCGAGGCCACGCTGTCGGCGCTGTCTGCACGACAGGGCGTCGATCTGGCGATTGCCTACCCTCTGGAAGCAGCTTACTGGCTGAAAATCAGCCGTAGTCCGGTCCCGCTGTATTTTCTGCCCATCGCCGAAGCGCCCGAGGTCGAGGAACCCCGGATCGCCTGCTCGCGCACCCCGCAGGGCGAACAGGCGATTGCGGCGGTAAATGCGCTGCTGGCGGATCCCGCGTTCCGACAAAACTATTTACCGGCCTACAGAACGTGGCGGGAACAACTGATCCAGCTATTGCCTGGCGCATCGATCCCCGCTGACAGGTCGGATTCAGCGCAGTGAAGCAGCAACGCCCCCTGGCGAAAGTACTGCTCCGCAAGGTGGTGGCGTGGTACCTGATTTTCGCTATTGGCATCACCGGCGCCCAGTTGTTCTTTGAATATCGCAGCGTCCGGCAGGAGATGGTGCGCTCGCTGGACGCGCTGGCCCGCACCTTTGCGCCCGGCGTGGCTTCGGCCCTCTGGGATTATCAGGAGGATCTGCTGAAATCCCTGGCGCGGGGGATTGGCGAGCATGACCTGGTGACGGGAGTGATCATCAGTGACTTGCATGGGCAGATCAGCGCGGCCTATCGGGCGGCGGAAACCGAAACAGCCTCACCCAGCCTGACGGTGCAACAAACCCTGTATCACCGGTTTGAAGACGGTCAGCAGGAGATGCTGGGCGTCTTCAGCATCGCGTCCAGCGAGGCAAAGGTTTTAGTTCGTCTGAAAAACATCGCCCTGTCAGTCGGCCTGTCGGTGACTGCCCAACTGCTGTTCCTGGGCGGGGTGCTGGCGGCGCTGGCGCGGTTGCTGGTGGTTGAGCCGCTGACTCGGTTTTCAGGCGAAGTAAACCGGTTAGTCGCCGCAGATCAGGCGCAGCAGATCGACGTGGGGCCGGTGAAAATCGCCGAGATCGCCATCCTGCAACAGGGTTTTAATCAGCTGCTGCGCCGGATTGCCGAAAGCCACGCCCTGATTAGCGCCGCTAATGCCGATCTGGAGCAGCGGGTCGCCGAACGCACTCGGAAGCTGGATGAGATCAATCAGCAACTGGTGAGTGAGTATAAACTGACCTTGGCGCTGGTGCGGTCTTTACCCGGTTTTGTTTGCATCCTGAATGACGCCGGCGCCGTTCTGATCGCTAACCAGTTCGCGCAATCGCTGATCGGCGGTCCCGACATTGCGCTGACCGGGCAGCACTGGCTCTCACTGCCTGCCCTGACCGAGGTTCATCCACTGCGAATGCTATTACAGCAGGTTCAGGAATCCGGTGAGGCGACTGTTGAAGCGAGTTTTCTGATCAATGACGCGAGGCAAGAAAACACCTACCAGTTTGAAGCGCTAAAAATTGGCAACGGTGCGGATACCCGGATCATCGTAGTTGGCGTTGATGTGACGAAAAAGCATCATGAGGCGTTGCGGTTACAGCATCAGGCCTTCCACGACCGTCTGACTGGCCTGCCCAACCGGGCGCTGCTGCTGGATCGCCTGGAACAGACGATCACCGCCGCTACCCGCCGCAACGCCGGTTTTGCGCTGGCGTTCATCGACCTGGATCAGTTCAAACCGATCAATGACTTGGCGGGCCACGACGCCGGCGATGCCGTACTGCGCGAAATCGCTATCCGGTTTCGTCACTGTGTGCGCGAGACGGATACCATGGCCCGCTACGGCGGCGATGAGTTTGTGTTGCTGCTGCTGGATAGCACGCTTGACGGTTTGCAGCGGATCGCCAGAGCGGTGCTGGCGGCGGCGGCGGAACCCATAGCCTGGGACGCCACCCAGTTTACGATCAGCGCCAGTATCGGATTTGCGGTATTTCCCCGCGATGGCCGGAACGCGAAACCACTGCTGGATGCAGCCGACGCGGCCATGTACCGAGCCAAGCAGGCCGGACGGAACCGGGCGGACTTTGGAACGCCAGACTGAACCGACCCCTGCCAGCCAACGCAGGCAAGCAAACGATCAAGCGGTCATTACTCCGCCACTACGGCGGACGGCGGCGACGATCCGGTCTTCAAGTTCGATGCGGGTCGCCAGCGACTCGCCCAACCGGGACAGCTCCTGATCCAAACGGGTCAGACCCGGTTCGGACAGGACGCCATCGTAGCGGTCGTGGAAGGCCAGCGCCGCCTGAGTGGTGCGGGCGATCCGGGCATAGAGCCGCCGGGCCAGATCGCGCGCCGGGCGGTAGGGTGAATCGGCGGGCTGGTCTTCCAGCGCCTGATAGACCTCAAACGGCCCCAGCGCCAGATAATCCACCAAAGTCTGCCGGAACTGCTGTAGCAGACGCTGGGCTAGACCGTTCGGGGTGGAAGGTTCCAGTGCGGTGAGCTTGTGATAGAGCACCAGGCTTTCCTGGCGCACCGTCAGCAGTTTGGCGACCAGATCCGGCAGCGCCTTGCTATGGATGGCGTCAGCAATCAGAGCAGCGTTCATGCAGCATCCTCCAGTCGGAAGTTCAGTATTTTGATTATTTTTCAGTGGTTATAGAACACCACCGGATCATGCTACCCCCCGGTGGCGTCATTTCCAATCCCTGAACTCAGCGGGATGGCGGCGCCGGTTTGCGCACCACCTGATTGCGAAGATACACCGGCAGCGCCTGTTCCGCCGTCACCCAGGCGCTGCGCCGGTCCGGATCCGCCGCGAGCCGGGCCACATCACCAGCGCGGGGGTAACGGTCGCCCTGCCAACCGCTGACCGTGAGGCTTTGGGATAATGTCTCGGCGTAAGTCAGCCAGCCGCTACCGACCCCGAACCAGTCACCCGGCGGGGCGGCAACCGCTGCCGGCGGGCAACAGCACTCCTCGCCCAGCAGATCCACCGCCCCGTCCGCCGTCCGGTAGACTCCCCAGTAAACCTCGCCCATCCGGGCATCCAGCGCCGTGGCAATGTGTGAGCGACCGGAGTCCCGCACCGCCCTCAGCGCCAGCGCCGCCAGGGTGGAAATGGGAGCCACCGGCAGATCGGCGGCAAAGGCGATGCCTTGAGCAATACTGATCGCGATCCGCAGCCCGGTGAAGGCGCCCGGCCCGCGCCCGACCGCAATCGCGTCGAGTTGCGCTATCGTCAGCCCGGCCTCGGCCAGCACCGCATCCAGCATCGGTAGAATCAGGGCGGCATGACGGCGTGGGGCCAGTTCGTAGCGCTCCAGCACTGCGCCATCGACCCAGAGCGCAGCCGAGCAGGCTTCGGTCGCAGTATCGAGCGCCAGCAGTTTCATGGCGGCGCACCGGCTGGTTTTTCCTGCTCGCCCCACTTGAGCTGCTGCTTCAACCGCTCGATCTCGCTGCGTCGCTTTTCCTGCTGGGCCTGCTCTTCAGAGGGCGGCGACGGGGGCGGTTGCATGGAGCGAGATTCGGTGCGGGAGCGCTCCTCAGCCCACGGGGAATGGCGCTTTCGCCCGTTCTCATCCGCTTTGCGCCGTTCTTCCTCCCGCTGGCGGATTTCCTTTTTATTGCGCTCCTGTTCCTGTTCCAGTTCCCGCAGGCGACGCTCCTGCTGGTACAGCTGCTGACCGTTGCGGTAACCCTGCAAAAAGGTCCATTCCAGCGCCGGCGGGCAAACATCACTGTAGCTTGCGCCCCGCCGACCTTCCTGGAAGCCTCGCTCCGGAGTGCAATACGCCCCGATTCCATCATCCCAGCCCGCCTGGTAGGCCTCGCGATTCGGACGAACCCGGTATTCGGCGCACGTCTCGCGATGTTGCGCCAAACGATTCGGCGAATAGCCGGCGGCGCCATCCTGGACCCCAATTTCATACCAGTCGCCTAGCAGGCACTCATCTTTCGACAGGGTGGCGCAACCGCTGATCGTCCAGGCGCTACCCAGCCCTATCAGCATCCAGCGCAGTTTGCGGTTCACCGGGTTTTCTCCTTTAGATCTGATCTGCCGGTTTGGCTGGTCGCCGCCGGACCGCCGGTTTGCGTTCGAGCAGCTGGCCGTCGTCGCCCACCGTCGGTTTGGCCCGCGGCCGTTTTTTGGCCGATTCCTGACCATCGAGGCGACTGATGTTCATCGGATGCTGCCGGACCCGCACCCGGCGCAGATGCTGGAAAATTTCGGCGGGCATCCCGTCAGGCAAATCCACCGTGCTGTAGTCGTCGAAAATCTCGATGCGTCCGATGTAGCGACTCTCAACGCCCGCTTCATTGGCAATGGCGCCCACAATATTTTGCGGCGTCGCGCCCTGTTCGCGCCCAACCTCGATCCGGTAACGGATCTTGTCCAGATCGGCGGAATCCCGACCGGCATCGCGGGGGCGTCGCTCGCGCCGGCCTTCCGGTTTGGATTCTCTGGATTCTCTGGATTCCCGTTCCGGACGGGCGGGCGGCGCTTCCTCCTGCTCTTTCGGATCGGCCTTGCCTTCAAGCTGGAACGGGCGGCCGCGTTGAGCCAGCCAGGTCAGCGCCGCCGCGATGTCGTGGGCGCTGATTTCCTGTTCCTGTTCGATTTCGCCGATCACCTGGTAGAAAAAATCGAGTTCCTGCGCCGCCAGAATTTCGCTGATCTGCTGCTTGAACTGGGCGACGCGCCGCCCGGCGATGGCTTCGCGGCTCGGCGGCTGCATCGGTTCCAGGGTCTGGCGAGTGGCTTTTTCAATTGCCCGCAGCATCCGCATTTCGCGGGGCGCGACGAACAGAATGGCGTCCCCGGTGCGACCGGCGCGGGCGGTGCGGCCAATCCGATGCACATAAGCCTCGGTGTCATAAGGGATGTCGTAATTAATGACGTGACTGATGCGCTGCACGTCCAGCCCCCGCGCCGCCACATCAGTCGCCACCATAATGTCCAGCCCGCCGCTCTTGAACTGTTCAATAGTTTTCTCACGCAAGGCCTGGGTCATATCGCCATGCAGCGCCGCACAGGCGTAGCCCCGCGCTTCCAGCCGCTCGGCCAGTTCGGTGGTTTCAGTCTTGGTGCGGACGAACACCAGCACTGCGTCCACATCCTCCACTTCCAGAATCCGGGTCAGCACATCGAGTTTGTGCAGCCCGCTGACCCGCCAGTAGCGCTGCCGGACGGTCGAGACCGTGGCGGTGCTGGTCTTGATCTTGACCTCTTTGGGATCGCGCAGGTGGCGATGCGCGACCCGGCGGATCGGTTCGGGCATCGTGGCCGAGAACAACGCCACCTGCTTCTCGGTCGGGGTCTGCTCGAGAATCCAGTCCACGTCGTCAATAAAGCCCATCCGCAGCATTTCGTCGGCTTCATCCAGCACCACCGTCCGCAACGTTGCTAATGACAGGGTTTCCCGGCGCAGATGATCCATGACCCGCCCCGGCGTGCCGACAATGACGTGAACGCCGCGCCGCAAGGTGCGAAGCTGAATGCTCATGCTCTGGCCGCCATAAATCGGCAGAACGTGGAACCCTGGCAAATGGCGAGCGTAGCCCTGGAACGCCTCGGCCACCTGAATCGCCAGTTCACGGGTGGGAGTCAGCACCAGCGCCTGCGGCTGCCGGTCAGCCAGATTCAGTTTTTCGAGAATCGGCAAGGCGAAAGCGGCGGTTTTGCCGGTGCCGGTCTGCGCCTGGCCCAGCACATCGTGACCGGCGAGCAGTAAGGGGATGGTGGCCGCCTGAATCGGCGACGGGGCTTCGTAGCCGAGTGCCACAATAGTGGCGAGCAGCGGGGCGGACAGCGCGAGTTGTTCAAAGGTTTCGATAGGGGATGACATGCACGACGATACCTGGGTTGAGAGGGAGCTTGCGGCGAGCGGACCGGTCAGACCGGCTGGAACGGGCGGCGATGGGCGGGACAAATGCGGATTTTATCAGCGTTTCAGCCCACGCCGGCGAAGACTCGCCGCCGGCGGAACCGGCTAATAATGTGCCAGCGCCACACCAGATGGGCAATGAGGAAAGTGGCTGTTCCAGCGATCACGGCGGTCGCCATGGAACCGGTCAGCAAGGGCAGGCCAATATCGCTGGCCCGTTCCAGCAGCCAGGCCAGCGACGGTTCAAAGGTCCAGTCTCCTGGCGGTTGACCGAGCAGCCACGCTCCAAGCCGGTAATTGATAAAAGCGATGGGCGGCATGGTCAGCGGATTGGTGATCCACACCATCGCCACCGCCACTGGCAGGTTGAAACGCAGCCAGAAGGCGGTGATCGCCGCCAGCAGCATTTGCCAGGGAAACGGGACGAAGGCGTAAAACGCACCGATCGCCAGCCCGCG